>CADBMY010000263.1 GCA_902795905.1 uncultured Erysipelotrichaceae bacterium | reverse complement strand
TAAAGACAGAGACTGCCGCAACAATACGGAAGATCTCAAATCCAACGATCCTGTTATTCTTCATTTTCTGCCTCCGTATTTCCGTGCGAGTTCCTCATAGTATTCTTCGAGCTTCTTCGCTTCCTCGGCAATATCATAACCGGCATCGCGTATCTCCTGCCGGTGATCTCTGCGCTCTGTTTCCATGGCCTGAGCGAGGGCTTCGGACCAGACGGTATTAACCTCTGTCAGGGCTATATGTCTGACACAGGGGACGATATCCACTTCTTCGGGAAACTGATCTGACAGCACACATGGCAGACCAGACACCTGTGCTTCAATGGCACTGACGCCAAAGCCTTCAAACCTGGATGGCAGCAGCAATACATCCGCTGCCAGGTTTAAAGCCGCCATATCTCTTGTATATCCCAGAAAACGGATGTCTCTGCCTGTCTTCTCTGCTTTTTCCTTCAGTGCTTTCGCCATGGAGCCGCTGCCTGCCATCAGTAAGACAGCTTTGGGATCTGTCTCAGCGTACAGTGAAAAGATATCGATGACCCGTGAAGGATCCTTCTGTTCCTCAAGTCTGCCGGAGAACAGTACCGTATGCCTGCCCTCAACATCATACTTCTTCCGGGCTTCCCGGCGCTTGTCTTCATCATAGCGGAAGCCTTCAGGATCGATCGCGTTATGCATGTAATATACCGGAGAACTGCCGAACAGATACTTCCCGGCTGCTTTCGAACAGGCAAAGTATTCATTCGAAACCTTTTTCAGGTTCATCGTCAGCAGGCGGTTCCTGAGGTTCTTCACGGAATCATCCGAGAGCTTTGTGTTGTGGCTGTGGGTGATCCGGCACGGCAGTCCGTACTTCTTCGCCGGTCCGTATACCATTGCGGCAATACCCGCAAAATGCAGGTGCGCGATCACATATTCTCCGGCATGCGTACGGAAGAATTCATCGGTCAGCCTGCGCAGGCGGAAGTAGTCCTTCATCCGCAGTTCGGGAAGATAGTATATCGTATTGTTTTCGGTTTTGATCTTACGCTGAAAGTCTGTGTCCCTCTGTTCGGTATAGATCAGATAATCCACACATACGGCATCATCAAAATGAGACACATAGTTCTCGATGACGGCACCGACACCGCCGTTAGGTTCATTGGAGAGGATATACAGTATTCTGAGCATCTTTCTTCCTTAATGCTAATATAATATCATGTCTGTATGTTAGAATAACGAAAAGAAGGTCATGATGAAAAAACTATCCATACTTATTCCTGTATATAATGCTGAAAAGGAGCTGCCGCAGTGTCTCGACAGTATCCTGCCCCAGCTTGATGACGAGATCGAGATGATCCTCGTTGATGATGGTTCCAAAGATAACAGTCTGGCGGTTCTGCGTGATTACCAGAACAGATATCCGATGATCAGTGTCTATGCCCAGCCTAACAGCGGCTGTACGGCTGCCCGTAAGACTGCTCTGCAGTACGCTTCCGGCAAATACACCTGGTTTCTCGATGATGATGACCGGGTAGAAGACAATACGATTCAGAAACTCGTCCAGCTTCTGGATGATGATCCGGATATTCTGGTCTTCGGCAATACCGTGGATTTCATCGAGGAAGGCTACAGTTTTGACATGCCTACACCGGACTGTACGTATACTAAGACAGCGGATGCGGTCGCTGACTGCTTCAGGAATGATAACTTCAATACCTACTGGAACAAGTTCTACCGGACTTCGATCCTGAAGGATCATCCTGAGTGTCTTCCGGTCGGGCATGAGAACTCCGGTGATCTGATCTTCAACTGTGTGGCATTTACCTATTCACGCAGAGTAAAGAGTTCTGCCGTGATTGCCTACCACTACGTAAAAAGAGCCAAGGAATCCATGGTCAACCGGTATCTGCCGGACTGTATTCCTGTATTGATCGATAAGGAGACAGCAGTCAGAGACATGATGAAAGCTCTCGGTGAACCGGATCATCCGCTGATCGACAACTACCTGTTAAGAGAGTACGAAGTCTTCGTCATCAACATGTTCGCTGACGGCAATCCCTACACCCGGAAAGAACGCCTCCAGCTGGTGCGTGAATATATCACGACACCTGCTGCCCTGGCATCCATCCGTAAGGCTGAGACCCCCAACCGGTATTCAGAAATATTTAAAAAGACCGCCGTTTCCGGCAGTCCTGCAAAGATCGTCAATACATATACACTGCTGAGCTTTGCGAAGAATACGTTCAGCTCTCTCTACAGACGCTACCGCAGACGTATCTATACAGGCTCTTAGTGAGGAATATCGACACCGACTGAGCGCACTGCCGCCAGCAGTCCTGTTGACAGCATTACCAGCACAAAGGATAAACCAAGGAAGAAAGCCAGCACATGCATGGTCTTTCTTTTCTTTTCGTCTTCGCCGATAAATGCTTCGATCAGGTGCAGGATCATCGGCAGGATGATCACCAGTGATGTAAAGGTCGTACGTTCCGGGAAGGTCGGCGATGCGATCATGATCACCACGCTCATCACAAACCACAGTACGGAATACTGTGTCAGCCGGTCCCGCTTCAGATAGCTGCTGTCTTTTGCATGTACCGCCAGCGCTGCCAGTACAGCCGTCAGTATCGGCATGAACAGCCAGTCTGCCCAGGCATTGATCTGGCCATGACCGCGGTAGGCGATCGCCATCAGACCGCCGCTGAAGCCTTCACCTCTGGCATAGTTGCCCGGGGCTGCCAGCAGCAGGATACAGCCGATAAACACAAGTACTGCCGATACCGTGAAGTAGATATCGACCTTCTTTTCCATACGGTATTTCTGCACGATCACCAGTACCAGGATCACCAGCAGAGTCGGACCGACATTCTCAAGACTCCAGCCCGCAAACAGGATGACCGGCAGTAACAGCCAGTGATACCATTTCGGGGTAAAGCTTCCTGTCTTAAACCAGGTATATACAGGCACGCATGCCCACATCACAAACATCATCGGCCACATGTAGAAACCGGCACCGGTATACCACTCCACCGTCTCGTAGAAATTACTGTTGAGGTGATAGATCATGCCCAGCATCAGGCAGAAGTACGGCAGTGTGACTTTGCTGTTCAGGGCATTTTTACAGATCAGGTATACCAACGCGAAGAAACCGCAGGCACCGGTAATGCCGGCCAGAGGTCTAGGCATGAACAGAAGCAGCTGCAGGATCGTATCGCCCGGGGTTCTTCCGCCCCACCACAGATAGTGCATCTTCTGGAAGGCAATGATGTCCGCAATACTTTCGATCGGTTCATTGGTTCCAAATTTCTTCATGTAGAAGAAATCATCCACATAGAACTCCTCGAATGTGTAGACAGCTGCCGTCATGATAAAAGCCGCAATCACGGTTGCCAGCAGGATGCCCTTTTTATGCTTTTCATAGAAAGCACCTGTTTTGGTGAAAAATCTGCTCATTTTCTGCGTTTCTTTCGTTTCTTTCTGAGATTCTGGGCAAACTCGGTCGCACCGAGGAATGACAGTCTGGCCCAGGAGACAGCTCTGACATCATAGCGTACGACATTGGAATTGATTCCGGCTTTCTGTTTCTTTGCGGGCTTTGAGAGGTCATACAGGAAGATATCGTTTCCGGAGATCTGTTCACGGTAATTGATCTCCTGCGGCCTGAGACGCAGTCCGTACGTTTTTACGACCGTGTAGGGCAGATATCTGGTGGACAGCAGATAATGCGCGTCAAAATACCTTGAGTGACTGCCGTTAAGGTCCATCAGGACATTCTCACCTTCATATACACCGGAAAAGTAAGGATCATCCATACGCTCAAAAAAGGCATCATACCGCACCAGTTCAGCCAGTGCAGGCATGCGGAATTCTTTCTGACCGCGGACAACAGAGACCTGATAGTCCGTATCGGTATACTTACGGTTTTCACCGGCTTCTTCCATATTTGTGGAGAATGAATGATACGGATAGATCATGAACAGATTCTCTGAACAGATATATCCCATGTAGTAACGCAGCCAGCTGCGCTGATCCCAGCCGTAGGAATAGTCTGCCATGCGACGGGGCTGTTCAAAGCTCTGGTGCTCCGCATACCACTTCCGGAAATCATTCCACATACGCAGTGACCATGCCTGTCCCCAGGACTGTGCGCTCTGCAACAGATAGACATCACTGCCGCTGTATTCAGGCTCAAAATGCCTGCCTACCTGCGGATGCGTATAGTGCTGATAGAGCGATACACCGGCGATCTCCGGACAGTCTCCGTACTGTTCCATGGCTTTGCGTACATACAGATAAAAACTGTCGGATACGATGACATCATCCTCCAGCATGATCAGGAAGTCATGTCCCTCCACCAGATCACCGCAGGACAGCACATGTTTGCGCAGTCCCTGACGCTCCGGATAAGTGATCACACGTTTTTCCCCGTATGTCCACGGGAAAGAAGAAATCATCGCCGTCAGTTCTTCCTGCATATCACTGTGGTCAAGGCTGAAACAGAGATCGATCTGATCTTCCTCATGCATCAGTGCCCGTGATACGGCACGGTAACAGTTCCGTATACAGTCCTTACGGTTGTATCCGATGATGACGATGATACTCTTCATCGAATTGCCTCTTTGATCAGATCACAGATATAATCTACATCTTCAAGTTCCATATCCGCAAATAACGGAAGGGTCAGGACCTGATGGGACATCTTCAATGCGATCGGAGTATCATGCGGATCGTATTTGCCCTGATAGCAGGAAACAGAATTGGTGATCGGATAGAAGTACTTACGGGCATGAATACCATGTTCACCGAGGAACTCCTTGATCCGGTCTCTGTTTACGCCGAGGATCTCTTCATCAAAGATGACCGGGAAGTATGCGTAATTGGGTTTTACGTCCTTCTGCGGCTGATTCAGGGTGATTCCCGGAATTCCGGACAGATTCTCCCTGTAGCGCTCTACGACCTTCTGCCTCTTGGCGATCTCACCATCCACATGACGCAGATTGCAGAGACCCATGGCTGCACAGAACTCGTTGAACTTGGCATTGGGACCGATCTCGGGGATACTTTCCTCATCCTCGATACCGAAGTCCTTGATATAGCTCAGCTTCTTTCCGAAGGTATCCTTCATCGCTTCAGCATAGGTGACAGCACCGCCCTCGATCGTGTGGAAGACCTTCGTCGCATGGAAGCTGAAACAGGAGACATCACCAAAGGACCCGATGCCCCTGCCCTTGTATTCAACACCGAATACATGTGCTGCATCGTAGATCAACTTCAGGTTGTGCTTCCGGGCAATCTCTTCGATGGCTTCAACATCACAGATATTTCCGTATACATGGACAGGCAGGATCGCACATGTCTTCTCCGTGATCAGTGCTTCGATCTTCTTCGGATCCATCGTATAGGTAACCGGATCGATATCACAGAAGACCGGTGTAAGACCGTTGCGGACGATTGCCTGCGTTGTGGAGATAAACGTAAACGGGGTCGTGATCACCTCTCCCTGCAGACCCATGGCCGCAAGTGAAAGTTCAATTGCCATATGTCCGTTGGTCAGCAGGTCAGTCTCATCCACTTTCAGATAAGAAGAAAGTTCTTTCTGCAGCTGTTTGTGTTTGGCACCCATGTTGGTCAGCCAGCGGCTGTCCCAGATATCACGGATCTCTTCAACGTATTCCTCAAATGCAGGCATGGAGGATCTTGTCACAAGGATATTCTTCTGTGTCATTTCTGCTCTCTTTTCTCTTTCAGCCAGTTCATGAAATTGACTTTGTTTTCCAGTGCTGTCGTCGTCGGTCTGCCAAGATCGCTCCTGGCACCGATGGCCGCCTTGACTTCGATCATCGTCAGATCATGGCGTTCAATTGCCTCAGCCAGAGCCTGATCAAGCTCTTCCGCTGTGCTGACCGTGACCGCATACGGATATCCGCAGGCTGCCGCGGCTTTGGCAATATCCAGGTGCTTTAACACTGTGGGCATACCGCCGACAGATTCATGCGCACCGTTATTGATGATGATATGGATCAGATTGCGGGGATGGCAGTCAGCAATCACCGCCATGGCTCCCATATGCATTAATGCGGCTCCGTCACCGTCGATACACCAGAAACGTGTATCCGGCTGCTGTAACGCCGCCCCCAGGGCAATGCTGGAACAGTGACCCATGGATCCTACCGTCAGGAAATCACGGGCATGTGTATCCTGCTGAGCAGCACGCAGTTCAAAGACTTCACGCGATGCCTTGCCTGTCGTTGAGATGACCGCATCATCACCGCTGTACTGCAGCACATGACGGATGATCTCTTCACGCTTCAGCGGATATTCATTCGCATAGGTCACTTTGCCTTCATACGTCAAGGCTCCCTTGCGTACGACAAAAGCGACATCTTTGCCTTCATCGAGAAGCTTCCTGAACTGTACAAACTTCGTCTGTACTTCCTCAGCGGAAGTCTCCTTACTGATAACCATGGCTTCAATGCCCATATCTTCAAGCAGCTT
>CADBMY010000262.1 GCA_902795905.1 uncultured Erysipelotrichaceae bacterium | reverse complement strand
GGTATCCGTATTTCCTTCCTTGCCTTCACCGATATGCTGGATGATGAACTGCCTGATCATGAACGGTACCTCGTCAATGTCTATGATGAAGTCAAGACACCGGAGATCGTTGCCAAGGCGGCTGCACAGGCGGATATTGTGATCGTTTCTGTCTGGTGGCAGGGGCAGGATGCCTCGGGACCGCTTGAGCGTCAGCGCAGTATTGCGGAGAGTCTGGCCGATGCCGGTGCTTCGGTGATCCTCGGCAATGCCGAAGATGCTGTACAGCCGGCAGAGTGGATCGATGATACACTCGTTTACTATTCGCTTGGTTCGCTGTTTACGGACAGTGAGGATGCCTATGGTGTGATCGGTGCTGTCACCGTCACAAAGACGACGACAGATGATCTGACCAAGATAGAACTGACCAATCCGCGTGTGGATGTATGCAAGACCGTTTTCACGGATACAGATACGCAGGTGCAGCTCTTTGAGGGCAGTGAACTGGCAGAAGAAGAAAAGGATACCTATGAGAGATTCAAAGGCATCCTGCAGAAACTGGATGATTCAATTCGCATCGGCGGCCTGCAGTGATCAGTCATATCTGATCAACTGCCGGTGCTGAAGTATGGGAAGTACGATCCTGAAGACCGCATACAGAGCAATGATCTCGAGCGGAAGCAGGAGCGTATTTTTTATTACGCTCTGGGTAGCGTAGAAGATATAGCCCTTGGAGAACATCATGGCCGACCACAGGGATCCCAGCAGAACGTTGACGAGATAGTTGACCAGAGCTTTCGCCGCAATGATCCGGGGCAGGGTAACTTTGGTTCTGTAGAACAGGAGACCGTAGATGAAGGATCCTGCTATCGAAGACAGTGTATACCCGAAGAAGAAGGGACCTGTAGGATGGATCATGAAACTCAGGATATCGGTGATACCGCCGGATACGGCAGCTGCCACAGGCCCGAGAATACAGCCTTCGATCGCCGTGATGAAGAAGGTGATATGAATGCGCAGATTCTCACCGACCGGGATATACCAGGCCGAGATCACGACCTTCATGGCGATCATGATCGCCATGACAGCGAGAAATTTGGTGGACCGCAGTTTGGCTGCGGAGGAAGTCCAGTAGTCTTTCTTAAACATAAAAACCTCCTTTCTCACCCTTGGATCTGTGAAAAAGAAGGTCTTTTCACACGGGGAGATGTGCTGCACCGCAAGATCATCGATCTTTTCGTCCGGATGAATCCCTGTTTCATCCGGCACTTAACGCTTCGCACTTGAACAAGCAAAGTTTACGTTGAGTCTGATATGTTAGTCAATACATATTCTTGACATATTCTTGAGACAGAGCCTGTTATCAAATATATCTCACATGAATTCACATAATTTGTACAAATTTTGGCGGAAGTAAATTTGTATATTATAAGCGTAGACAGGAAGTCTGAGGTTCTCAGAACCCCCCTCATCTGAGAACTGTTGTAATATGAATCCCCTCAAATAAAAGAAAGTACTCTCCGCAAGGGGAGTATTTTCGTGTTACGGTATGTACGGAAATATACAGGAATTTGTCAGCTTATGGGAACGGTATATACCGCGTATAATAACGGCACAGGCAGGATGTGCATCACATATTCTGCGGATCCGGAAGTAACGGAGTGAAGTGTATGAGAAAAGAGATTACAACGGTTTTATTCGATCTGGACGGTACTTTACTGCCGATGGATCAGGATCTGTTCATCAGAGATTATTTCGGACGTCTGGCGGCCTGGCTGGCTCCGTACGGCTATGATCCGCAGGCGACTGTACAGGCGGTGTGGAAGGGCACGGCGGCGATGACAGCCAACGACGGCACGATGACGAATGAAGAGCGCTTCTGGCTGGTCTTTGATCAGGTCACCGGCAGGGATAACCGGTCTTCCTATGATGTCTTTGATACATTCTACCGGCAGGAATTCCCCAAGGTACAGGCCAGTACTGGCTTTGATGCGGACTGTGCAGCCATCGTGCATGATCTGAAGGAAGCCGGGTATACCGTTGTCCTTGCGACAAATCCGCTGTTTCCGAGAGTTGCCACACAGGAGAGGATGCGCTGGGCAGGCCTGGATCCGCATGATCTGGTCATGGTGACGACATATGAGGACTGTTCGTTCTGTAAGCCTAATCCTCTGTATTTCAAAGAGATCACGGATAAGCTGGGGATCGATCCCCGCAAATGTGCAATGATCGGCAATGATGCCGGTGAAGATCTTCCTGCAGGCAGCCTTGGCATGGATGTCTTCCTGCTGACAAGAGATCTGATCAACAGTAAGAATATCGATATCAGTACTGTGGCACAGGGAGATACACATGATCTGCGGCGCTGGCTCGGTCTGTAAACGTGACATAAAAGACAGAAATCAAGCATGGTTTCTGTCTTTTGCTTTTCAAAAATCTGTGTCGGGTCTATAATTTTGATTGTTCTTACATTGCGCGCATACAGGTATTACTGTATGTGTCTTCTGCTTTTTTGAGGTACTGCAGAAGTATTTTTGTTTTTCAAGGATATGGAGGGGAATATGTTAGAACATTTATTTAAGCTTAAGGAGAATGGTACAAATGTTCGTACCGAGATCCTTGCCGGTCTTACAACATTCATGACCATGGCTTACATCATTGCGCTGAACCCGAATCTCTTGACCGGATTCGCTGTCGGCACACCGCTCTGGAACGGCGTCTTCCTGGCAACATGTAT
>CADBMY010000261.1 GCA_902795905.1 uncultured Erysipelotrichaceae bacterium | reverse complement strand
TAGGGGTAGAAGATCCCGGCAGGACAGCACGCAGGCATTCCGTTGGCATCTGTATTCTGGGATTTATATCAGACTTTATCGGTGCCACATTTCTGCTTGGACTGATGTTTCTGGAACCCATTATCAAACATCCGATCCTTGACGATATCCTGCTAGGGATCGGCGGCTTCAAGCTGTATGATCACCCGGCGGCAGTGATCACAGTCATTGTGTCGATCCTGCTTTCCGGTATCTGTATCTACTTCTTTGATAAGGCACTGCTGAAAAGAGATCCGTCCCTGACACCGAAGCAGGTGAAGGCGATCGCACTGAACATGGCAGTCTTTACCGCTCCGTATTTGTTCCTGATCCCTTCCAACTGGATCTATCGCTGAGATCTTCGGAGAATATACTGATGAAACTGATTGAACCAACAGCAGAATACACAAACCAGATCCGCACATACAGAAACGAATTTCTTGAATCAGGCAGTTCAACTGACGGAACAGGAACACTCCGCAAATGTGAAGACCCGCAGGAATGGATCGAATATTCATACAAATGTAAATCACCTGACACGGTTCCGCAGGGACTGGTCCCGGCAACCCAGTACATGCTTGTAAGGGAAGAGGACCGGAAGATCGTCGGGATGATCCAGATCAGACATTATTTCAATGATTATCTGGAGAAGTACGGGGGACATATCGGCTATTCCACAGCACCGAGTGAAAGGCGTAAGGGATACGCAGAAATGATGCTGAAGATGGCTCTCCCGAAATGCAGAGAACTCGGCATGGACAAAGTACTGATCACCTGCATGAAAGACAATGAGGGCAGCCGCAGGACCATCCTGAAGAACGGCGGTATCTACGAGTCGACAGTATATGAACCCAATTCCGGGATATACCTTGAAAGATACTGGATCGATCTTGCTGAGTAACATGGGTATTCTGTGACCCGGCAGGTGATCTCTGAACATTAGAAAAGCGGCAATACAATGCATCGCAGTGACAAAGCAGCAGTCCCGGTGAAACAGCCGGAGGATCTCAGGCTTACGATACAGATCAAAAGGTATACCGTCTTCCGGATCAGCTCTATCTTCGCAATATGTTTCTGAAGCAGTAAGAAGATAGTTAAAACAAAGATAAACTCTTATATAATTGTATTAAAGATACATCATATAAAAGCGGAAAGATATGCCGGTATGACAGTCACAGAGATAAACAGTTACGACATCTATATTGTATCCGCAAAGAGTGATGCGTCAGCTGCGGAGGAATTAGCCTCAAGCATACGTAATTATACGCTGCCGAAGGGAACCGTCCTGCCGGATGCTTCGCTGGGGTATCAAAGGATCATTACGGATACAGAAGAAAAGGCAATGGATGATCAGACTCGTGAATTGTTGGATCATAGTACTTTTCTTATTGTCTTGTGTTCTCCTGACGCTAAGGATGATCCGTCACTGAACAAAAAACTTGAGTATTTCCGGACACTCCGGCATAACCGGAATATCGTTGCGGTCATCGTACGCGGAGATCCGGCAGATGCTTTCCCTGACAGTTTTATTGAGAAGAAAATGGTACCTCATGTGCTTCCGGATATGACGATCGTAGAAAGAGAGGAAACGATCGAACCGATCGCCGCAGATCTGCGTGCAGAGAACCCAAAGAGATATAAACAGCTGCTGAGATACGAGACGCTGCGTATTATTGCGTCGGTCCTGGGGCTTCACCCGGATGATCTTGAACAAAGACACCGCAGCCGTACAAGAAAAGCGATGTTTACCCTGTTATCGGTAATTGCGGCAGTATGTCTGCTGGCCTCGGGCATCTTCCTGTATCTTGGGAATATCGCTGCGCGTGAGGGAAATATCGCGGCTGAGCAGATCCGGCTGAATACAGAGATCATAGAGTATACATTGAATGAACTTCCGGAATTGTTTGCGGATGAGCCGGAGGCTTTGACGTACATCCGGGAAACCGCAGAGAAAGTGAAAGAAGAGTTAAGCAGGATCGATATCAATGTCGATACGGAAACGGATGGGCAGTGAGTATGGATTACAAGTATGATGTTTTCTTCAGCTATCGTCATAAGCCTCTGGACAGTCAGCTGACCCAGACAGTCTTTAACATGCTTGAAAGCTACCGTCTTCCTGAATCTCTGCGCAGACAAGGGTATACCGATATACAGCGTGCTTTCCGTGATACTGAAGAGCTTCCGGTAAGCCGTATCCTCACCAATACCATAGATGAAGCACTTCGTTCCACAAACTGTCTGGTCGTTGTCTGTTCCACGGATACACCGTCTTCAGAGTGGGTAGACAGGGAAGTCATGAAGTTCATTGAACTGGACCGGGCAGATAAGATCTATCCGTTACTGATCACGGGTGATGCGGACAGTTCTTTCCCTCCGACATTGAAAAGTGTACCCGGAGTCATGGACCGTGTCATGGATATACGCAATGAAGCTAATGATTACAGGCAGATGGTCAAAAAGGCAGAAACTGAGATACTAAAAGTCATTGCGGGTGTAACCGGCTGTCCGGAAAGTGAACTGAGAAGGGAACATACGCTTCGCAGGAACCGCAGGTTTACCACGCGTGCAGGTATTTCGGCAGCGGTGATGATCCTGGTTGCGGCAGTAAGTCTGACCTTGATGAATCTGGCAGGGAACTATCGTGAAGTCTCCTGCCGGCGTGAACAGGCATCCATGAATATCCTGCGGGAACTGACATATGATCTTCCGAATCATCTGACGAATGTACCGGGTGCGTATTCACGGATCGCGGGTATACTGAAGAGAAATACGGAAGAGATCAACCAGATCCTCCGGCTTTCTGCAGATAAAAATAATGCGAATTATGAGATTGCATCGAATTATGAGAAATTGGCCAATGCCGGCAGTGTGCTGGGAGATTATGAAGATTCTCTGAATGCGGAAGAAATGGCTATCGGGTATATAAAAATACTGGTTGATGAAAAATATCCGGGCAGTGACCAGCTGCTGGCGTCTGCCTATAACAACAGGGGAAATATCAAGCATGCGGCAGGGAAGTATACAGAAGCTGCAGAAGACTACGACAGAGCGATTTCTGCCATGGAAAACACTCCCGGTGCAGATCTATCTGTCCTGGCAAGAATGGCCGGAAATGCGGCCGCAAACGCTGTCAGTAACGGTGATGTCAAAGCCGAAGATTACTTCCGGTACGCCTTGGATCTGTTAAAAGAAACTCCTGATGAAAAAACGCAAAAGACAAAAGCGCAGCTCCTGGATAACTATGGCGTATATCTGTACCGCAGCGGCAGATACGCAGATGCAGAGGAATATCTCCGTCAGGCATGTACGGAATATGAATCACTGAGACAGAATAACGATTCTCTTCAGGTTCTGGCGGATCATCTCCGGGCAATGTCTTCCTTGTCTTCCTGCCTGATGGATGCCGGCAATTTTGAGGAAGCGGAGCGTACATTCCTGCAGGCAACCGAAGCCGCAGAAAAACTGGCAGAAGATGAAGAGAACCTGACCTATTCCCTGCTTCTGGGGGAACTCTATAACAATTACGGATTATGCATGAATATCCGGGGACACTACGAACAGGCAGATCCTCTGTATCAGAAAGCTTGTAAAGCTTACGGGAAAGTATATGACAAGACAAAAACTGCTTCGGATGCCTCGCTGTATGCAACAGCATTGCTCAACGTCGGAGAAAATGCGTTCAAAGCCGGAGATCAGGAAAGATCCGAAGCATATTTCCGTTTGGGTCTGGATGTATATGCATCCGTCTATGATCAACTGGGAGTATATGACCGCTCACAGTGTGAAGCCTGGCGCTCGTATGATCTTCTGATCCATCAGAGAGATCCTGAAGAAGCTTTCCGGGCCGCAGAGAGGGCATGTGAACTGCAGCCTGACAGCGTACTGGCAAATCTGAACCGCGCATATGCCTGTCTGTATACAGGACGGTATGATGAATGTGACCGTCTCTTCCGCATCCTTGCGGGTCTTGGGGACGGGCAGAGGGAAACGATCCGAAGAGATCTTGAAGCACAAACGAATGCCGGACTTGTTTCGGAACATCTTCCTGCCGTATGGGAGATCATCGGCGGACGGTAAGGATTTTGGCGGCTGCACCTGACATGTATTATGCATGGGGGTGCAGTAAGAACAAACAGACATGAAAAAGGATCGCTTCTGAAAGCGGTCCTTGTCTTTATTCATCCTCTTCTTCACCGTCGTCTCTGCGGAAGATCCAGGCCAGGCACAAGATTACGGCTGCCAATACTGCCGGAATCATCCACAGCCACTGACTGCTTTTCTCTGCGGGTGCAGCAGGCAGGGAATCTGCAGGTTTTGTTTCTTCCGGCACAGCAGAGGCAGAAGGTTCAGGTTCTTCCTGTTTGATCCATTTCGCATAGAGGATCGTATCCGACCGGATCGGCGTCAGGAAATCGAACAGTTCGGTGAGATCCATGTCTTTGTACCATCCGCTGAAGAGATAGCCCTCTTTTACGGGAGCTGCCGGTTCAAAAGCTGTTCCGCCGTATTTAACTGCCTGGGGAACGATGTAGGAACCGCCGTTGACATAGAACTCCACGATAAAACTGGTGACCGCCGGGTCTTTCCGGTTATTCCCGGTGTCGGTATATACATATTCCGGGACCGGTGTGGGTGTCGTCTGTGCGGTATTGTTTTCGGAAGAACTGCTGCTGTTATTTCCGCTGTCATCCGGTTTGGGCTCAGGTGTAGGCTCAGGTGTTGGTTCAGGTGTTGGCTCGGGTGTTGGTTCGGGTGTTGGTTCGGGTGTGGGTTCAGGATCTGTATTCTCCCCGTAGATGACCGTACCGCTTCCGGGATCTGCTAAACCATTCCCGGTACCGCCAAGCTCACCGTTGCCGGTAAAAGAAGTGCCGGTGTGAGTCGTTGTTGAGCCACCCTGTCCGCCTTTACCTGTACACTTCAGTGCACGGATCAGAATTACGTTCTCTGTTTTGAAGGTGTATGGATCATCCCGGGATGGATCATCCAGCCACAGGCGGGTACGGTTCAGATCTGAGTATATTATTTCTACGGCATAGAAGTAGTTTCCGTGAATCATATTTATCGTATCGCCATCAACAATCTCATACTGTGTCAGGAAAGATCTTGCGGAAAATTCCTGGTTGCTATCCCGTTGCAGAGAAGGCAGAGTAGCACTATCTTCAACTTCCCATGAGCGGGCTTCAGCACGTTCCATCTCTAACGCATCTCGGACAGTGTATAACATTACTGGAATCTCATCACTATCTGAAAGTTCTAAGGCGTCTGCTGAGGTGATATTCAGAGGAGATATCGTGGATTCCAATTCGATGTCTTCACTCTCGACCAGTACTCTGGAAGCGTAGGAAGCATATTCTCCCGGAACAGGAACAAGGGGAAGTACATCTGTTTGTGTACCGTCATACTCTACACATCCCGCAAGTACAGAGACAGTACCGCCGGTGATGTTCCCGCTGATTCTCAGATGAGCATCTTCCAGAAGTCTGTCCGGGGCGCCGTTCGCGTCACCATGTGACCAGTAATCGTGCTCATTGGCAAGAACAGATAGATCACTACCTTCGCTTAATGTAATATCTCCAATGGAGTAAGAATTGATACTTTCTTCTTCGGTGTCAAGACCGATAATAGAGTTCCCTGAGACATTCAGCTCCGGCAGATGAACGATATTACCTTTCAGATAGATTACGCTGTCTTTGATCGTTGGGGAAGCCGTCGTTCCGCTTTCGGATCCCCAGATGGTCAGATAACTGTTTTCCAGAACAAGATCCGTTGACAGATTTCCTGAAGCTCCAAGTGTAACTTCTGCGGACTTGACTGATCCGCTTCCATTAAGCTTTCCATCATTGATATCCACACAGCCGCCCTCTGTATAGCCATTGACATTCAGTGTGCCGTGGATGACAATCTCCGGTTTTACATAATAGGGGAATAATACAGTTTTATTCATTATGCTCTTAAGCTGGATGGAACCGCCGTCGTCAACCGTAAGAGTGGCATTTTTCCCGAGAATCAGTCGCGCCCCGCTATC
>CADBMY010000260.1 GCA_902795905.1 uncultured Erysipelotrichaceae bacterium | reverse complement strand
TTCACCGCCGCCGGAAGCTCTGTAGTTATCTACAGCGATCGTAAATTCCATATCGTCGGTGATATCTTCTCCCCTGTACTTCAGTTCCGTTATGCGGGAGCCGACATCGTTGGATACCTTGATCGTGTAGGTAATACCGTCAGCCATGTCATATCTGTGATACTTCGTGTATGTAGAGATAAAGCGCGGGGATACGGTGATGTGGCCGCCGCGGATGGTCCAGAATTCTGCGCATTTCTCCAGATATTCACGCAGTACCTTACCGGTGATCTTTTTCAGTATGTAGTTGTTTCGGTAGAGGTATGTATTAACGATATCTCTGGTTGTGATATGGTGGTGCAGACCGGTGGCAGATGCGGGCAGGGTATTGCCTACGATATCGGCTCCGGTAGCTTCCATGACAGCCCGGTTGACCAGGGTGATCAGGGGTGTCTTGTGCAGACGTGCCTGCATGGGATCTGTGATCATCAGGTCCATATCTGTTGTGCCAAGAGGTGTATCAAGCCATTTCTGCGTTTTTTCTTCGGCTTCTTTTGCGATCTCGAGGATCTCTTCATCGGCTTCCGTATCCGTCTTCAGAATCCGGGGTTCGATGACTGGTTTTCCTTCATCATTGAACTCGATATCTACACAGGCAAGACTTCTGCCGTGGCTTTCCGTCTGGGTATAGACTTTGCCGAAAAGAGTGCCGCAGCGGGAGTTGTGCTGGTGACCGGTGATCAGGATATCGATACCGGGTACGGTCTTCATGATCTCGTAGCCCTGGTTCTCTCCGTCGATGCGTTTGATTGGTTCACCTGTCTTCAGATCACGTTCAAAGCCGCCATGGTAGACACAGATGACAAGGTCGGGATTCTCCAGGCGTCTGATCAGGCTGACGGTCTTTTCTGCCGTCTCTACAGCGTCCCGGAAGGTCATATGTCTGGTATTGCGTCTTCTCTGCTGGAAAGGCACGGTCGATGTAATGATACCGAAGAGGGCGATCTTTTTCCCGGCGAGCTCACGGATCACATAGGTAGGACCGAAGGGCTTGTTCCGATAGGATGCGTTGGAGGTGATGCAGGGGGCACCGACATTCTCCAGGTGTTTCATTAACTGGTCGGCACCGCGGTCGAAGTCATGATTGCCAAGGTTGATGTAATCATACTTCATGTGATTCATGATCCTGGTCATCGGGGAGATCTTTTCTTCTTCCGCAAGATAGTGCCATGTCGCAATGGGAGCACCGCTCAGATTATCTCCGTTATCGATCAGCAGGGTATTCTCATCCCTCAGCAAACTGATCAGTGAGGAGAGTTTTGCATAGCCGCAGTTTTCTTCTTTGCCGGTGCTGTAACTGTTTGGATAACAGTATGCATGGACATCGGATGTGGCAAGTATTCGTATTCGTTCGTTCATGTTGTGCTCCTTAAAAAAGGTGAGAATTCCGGGGAACTCTCACCATCATGATTAGTATGGTACAGATGCGGAGGTCCATTTCCTTATTCAGGGAATGTATGACTTAGTCTTTAGCCAGGGAAGCAATGATCTCTGCACAGCGGTCGATACCGATCGCTTCTGTGTCGAGGGAGATATTGTAGTTCTGGGCTACACCCCACTTGTTGTCTGTGTATAACTGGTAGTATGTAATACGGCGTTTATCCTTGTCGCTGATACGTTTTGCGGGATCAACTTCGGTCTCTCCGTATTCACGTACGATACGTTCCATACGTGCCTGTTTCGGGGCATGGATGAATACTTTCAGCAGATCGGGACGGTCATTCAGGATATAGTCTGCACATCTTCCGACGATGACACACGGTCCTTTCTCTGCCAGTTCTTTGATAATATTGCACTGGATCGTCCAGATCTGATCGCTGTTGTTCAGACCATAGTAATCTGTACGGGACAGGGCGGCGAAGATACCGGAATCTACAGCGTCTTCACTGTGTTCACGGATATAGTTCTCCGCAAAACCGCTCTGCTTGGCAATCTCGGAAATGATCTCGCTGTCGTAGCAGGGAACACCCAGGATCTCTGCGGCCTTTTTACCTACCGTACGACCTCCGCTGCCGAACTCACGGCTGATTGTTACGATCTTTGTCATAATAGGTCACCTCTTCTTTAACTTTATCATACACCTAACAGGGCAGTCCTGATAAGGGGTATTATGCTGGGCAGGCAGATACGAAAGCAGTGCTGTAAATAAATGAATATCTATATTTAATGGTATTGAGATACAATAAAAATATGTCTGCGATAAAAAACAATAAGATTAAGAATAAAGAGTATTTACCGGTACTGCTGCTTGTACTGACAGTTGTAAGCGCATTGCTGATTATCTTTTCTTTCTCCTCGGGAATCTACGACTATGACGGATATGACTACTGTGAGGGTATTCCGCTGGCGGAAGCGACTCTCAGAGCGGGGACTTTGATCAATCCGGACTATCGATACTATTATCTGATTCCGGTGGGACCGAATGTACTGATGGCTCCGTTTGTCAAATTGTTTGGGTATACGATCACGGCTAACCGAATGGGTATGCTGGTGTATTACGGAATGCTTATGGCTGCTGTCTGGTATCTTTCCGGACGGTTGTTTGGGGATATATCGGACAGGATCATGTTCAGTGCTGTTGTTAATCTGTTCGTGTATACCTATACCGGTGATAATCTTCTGCATCATCTGCTCGGATACGGAATCGGACTTGTCTGCTTAATGGCGGAGCTTGCCTGTGTTATGGCTGTCGGCAGGGAAAGGGCAACCGCGAAGACGTACGTGCTTCTTGCGGTTTGCGGGCTTTGGGCAGCAGTCAACGGTGAGGTGACAGCTGCTTTGTCAAGTATTCCGGTCATTCTGGCAGTGCTGTACTGCGGTTATCGCGGCAATAGTCTGAAGAAATATCGGAAAGCACTGATCATTCTTGGCTGTGTTACACTGGCAGGTATGTGTTTTTACAAGTATCTGGATGCCGTCTCAGTTTCTCAGCATATGTATGACGATCGTTTTGTTCTGGATACGGCAGGAAGTACCGGCTCTAAACTGTTTACGATATTTCCCGGTGATTATCTGAAACTGTTCTTCTATGATCCGGCTGGGGAAAGTGCTTTCAGTCCTGTCGGGATCCTGATGCTTATCCGGCTGGGTGTTGCCCTGATCACGCTTATTCTGCCGTTTCTGACTGTGTACACGGAAAAGAGGCATGGTGTGTATACACAGGCGGAGGAGACGGAACAGATCTTCCTGTATGCGAATCTGATCGTTACGGCGGTATGTCTTGGTGAGTATCTGCTTGTTCAGACTTCGGTGCTGAGATATCTGTTCAATATGATGATGGCATTATTTACTCTCGGCGCATGGTATCTGACACGTGTGATGAGGAAAGTACATATGCCCTTCTGCAGGCTGGTGCTGATCCTGTTTGCGGTACTGATGACCGGAAAGACAGCGCTGATGACATATCCGTATGGGAAGCAGCTGGAACAGAGATACCTTGATGCCTCTGCACTGCTGGACAGGTACGGTCTCAAGAACGGGTATACGTTTGTGATGTTTATGGAACCGATGGAACTGTATTCAAACGGTGAGCATCGGCTGTCGACCATTGGTTATGATGAACAATATGACCAATGGCATGTATTTGATGACAGGGTCTATACGGAAGATCTTTTTAAACCCGTAGGAAGTGATTATTTCTTTGTGCTTACGGAGAATAGTTACGGCTGGGAGGGTTTACAGGCAGATAGGAGCTGGCATCTGTTCAGTCAGTGCCGGCGGGCGGTCAAGACCAAGGCTTTCTCACTGTATATATACGATATAGATCAGTGGGAAGATGTATTTATTACTGAGGATGAGCGATATGAATAAGAAGCTAAGCATTGTTATACCCTGCTATAACGAGAAAGACAGTATTGCCGAACTGGTACGCAGAGTAAAAGCATCTCCGGCAGAGCCCAAGGAGATCATTGTTGTGGATGATTATTCAACGGATGGGACCAGAGAGATTCTTGAGAGAGAAGTCAGACCGATGGTCGACCAGATCCTGTACCATGAGAAGAATATGGGTAAAGGGGCTGCTTTGCGGACAGGCTTCAGACAGGCAACCGGGGATGCGGTGATCGTCCAGGATGCGGATCTTGAGTATGATCCGAATGAATATCCGGTCGTTGCCGAT
>CADBMY010000259.1 GCA_902795905.1 uncultured Erysipelotrichaceae bacterium | reverse complement strand
TAACATAATTGAACAAAGGAACAGAGAAGATCCTGAACAGAATCCAAACCCTCCATTCCCTTGCTCAGAAACATAGTTCAGCGATGAACATGAAGAAGAGTAAAGGAGGAAGAAACTATGTTTGCACCGAAATTATTTACTGAGAATCTGTTTGATGACTGGGATGAATTCCTGTTCTGGAAAGGCTTCAATGACATTGACAGAAAGCTTTACGGCAGAAGAGCCAGCAGGGAGATGCTGACGGATGTTCGTGAACATGACAATCATTACGAAGTGATCATTGATCTGCCTGGGTTCAAGAAGGATGAAATCACGATCGAACTGAAGGAAGGCAACCTGACCGTTACGGCGGCCAAGGGGCTGGACAAGGACGAGAAGGACAAGGAAGGTACCCTCATCCGGCAGGAGCGTTACAGCGGCATGATGCAGAGATCGTTCTATGTCGGTGAGAATGTCAAGCATGAAGAGATCAAGGCAAAGTTCGAAAACGGCGTGCTGACGCTGGAGATTCCGAAGGAGGAAACCCCGAAGCTGCCGGAAAAGAAGACCATCATGATCGAAGGATAACCGGTATATCAGGTGTCCGAAGCGGGCTGGAAAAGCCCGCTTTTTCTATACCGGGCGATGGATTCAATTCCTTGAAATTCCCGGATTTTTTGCATTACAATATATCACAATTCGCAAGTGTTGATGATTTCAAAAAAGTGTTAAGTGGCTCAGAATGTCTAGAATCATTTAGTCCAGAAATATTTGACCTCCTTGTGGAAACGATACTTGTCTAAAATGCAAGTCTTTTCTTACCAATTTATGCAAGATAATTTCACCAGTTTATGCAATAGCTGGTAATCAATTTGAGATCATAGAGGGGTACCCCTCTATGATCTCAAACATCCGTGCCTCCTATTCTTCCTCCGGATCGTTTATTACATTCTTTGTCCTGTAAGAACGGCCGGTTATTTTTATTACATGTGAATGATGAAGAAGGCGGTCTACTATTGCATTTGCCAGAACTGGATCGCCGAATGTTTCTGCCCATTCGGAGACTGGCTTGTTTGTTGTTATAATCGTTGAATTTCGTTCATATCTCTTCGCAATCAGCTGAAAGAACAGTTTAGATGCTGTGTCATCCATCGGCAGGTATCCCAGCTCATCCAGAATCAATACTTTGTATTTTGCGTATTGTTTCAATCGTGCATCCAGACGGTTTTCCAGCAGTGCTCTTTTCAGATTCATGATCAGATCATTACATGAAATGAAGTATGTGATCTGCCTGTTCATTGCCGCCTCGATTCCGATCGATACACTCAGATGGGTCTTGCCGACTCCGGGATTTCCTATAAACAGGATATTCTCTTTGTTCTCCATAAAACGAAGATAAGATCTTTACCTTTGATGATAAAGATGCACACGAGTTGGCAAAAGTTTATAAATTTACATTTACCAGCTATGATAAAGCGAACGTGTATTGTTACTCGAATAATCGAACTTATACGGTGACAAGACAATAGGAGTCGGCGTGCATTGATTTCTTTGTCTTAAACACCAGGCATTTACCAGATAGTACTTCCATAGTTGAAAACTTGTTTGCCTATATCTCACTCAGATCCTGTATACCAAGGAATCTCTCCAGGGTTATGTGTGTCACATTACTTGTGGAGTAATCAAGGATATCGTTGGTGATCAGGATCTTTTTGTGTAGCTGAGAGAGTCCCTCAAATGCACTCATCTCACGTTCATATGGCTTCTCTTCCGCTACACTTAAGGCAACCTGAATATAGTAATCCTTACCGTCTTTCTGGGCCAGGAAATCGATCTCCCGGCTGTTGTTGATGTAGACAAATACCTGATAACCGCGGTAGATCAGTTCGTTATAAATGATATTTTCCAGGTTATGACTAAGATCATAACGGTTGTTAATAGCTTTGGTGGAATTGAACGCGACATCCGCATCATAAAGCTTGTAATAGTAATTCAGTTCACGTTTGGCCTTGGAGGAATACAGACGAAGACTATTGATAACATAGGCTTCTTCCAGATAACCGATCCATTTCTTAACTGTTTTATCAGATACAGGTGCCCCGTGATCCTTCATATATTTTGTTACAGAGCTTACAGAGAATGTGCGGGCATTGGTGATCATGACATAGTTGACAAGATGACGGAAATCTTCGGTCTGGCGAATCTTCCTGCGCAGTACGATATCCCGCATGACGATCGTTTCTTCCAAGTCTTCCAGATAGCGTTTCTGTGCCTCTGTTCCGTCAAATTCTATTCTCTGGGGGAATCCTCCCCAGATCAGATAATCACTGATACTGATGGTCTTATGAAGCTGTGAGGCATATTCTGCGAGTTCCTGATACACAAAGGGGTAGATGCGAAAAGATACGTACCTGCCTGAGAGGTAATCTGTAAATTCGCTGGAAAGCAGCTTCGAGTTTGAACCGGTAATAAATACCGAACAGTTATGAAGACGCAGTGTACGGATAGCCTCTGCCCACTCATCAACTGCCTGTATCTCATCAAGAAAGACGTAGCATAATCCTTCTGTACGGTGTTTTTCGACATAATCCAGCAGTTCTTTCCAGCCGGAAACTGCAGATATGACATTCTTATCCTCAAAATCGAGATAGATCAGATTATCAGTCTTTACGGACAGTTCATCACGGATCTGTGAAAGAACGATCGACTTTCCGCACCGCCGGATACCGGTGAGTATTTTGATCAGATCACTGTCGTAGAAAGGACGGATCTGTTTCAGGTATTTCTCTCGTATGATCATATATATGCTTGCCTCTGTCTATATCTATTGTACTCCGACATTCTTTGTAAATCGAGAAAATCTCGGACTATACTCCGACATTTTTCTGATCTTGGTAAAATCTCGGAGTAGAACACTCAACTATGGGAGTATTTTGTTATTTTCGTATGTCTCATTGACACTGTTTTATCCTGTCCATATAATGTAATGGTTTAAAAGTAAACCAATGAACAGAGACAAAGTAGATGTACTGCTGCGGGGCAGAATGCTGAAACAGGCGGTCAAGACGGTATACGCTCCTGTCAGGCATAAATACGGACTGCGGCAGATAGAAATAGAGATCTTATTTACACTTGCGGAGTTTGAAGATGTATCCTCAAGTGATATTTACCGTGGTCAGTTCCTGAATAAGGGACAGGTATCGAAAGCACTGGATGAACTGTGCAGAAAAGCGTATGTAGAGATGATACCGGATGAGAATGACCGCCGTTATAACCGTTACAGGATCACCGAGACCGGCAGTCCGGCTGCTGATGAGATCCGTAAGGCACATCGGGAACTGATGGGAAACCTGATGGACGGTGTGACTGCTGAAGAAATGCGTACACTCTGTATGATTGCCGAAAGAGTAAGTGCGAATCTGGAAAGACTGACCAGGGAGAGCGAAGATGCTGCAGATCAGGGATATCTCGAAACAGTATAAGACGGGAAGTCTGGTCCAGAAAGCACTGGATCATGTCAGTCTGAGCCTGAGGGACAACGAGTTTGTGGCGATCCTCGGTCCTTCCGGTTCCGGTAAGACAACACTTCTGAATATTATCGGCGGTCTTGACCGGTATGACAGCGGTGATCTGATCATCAACGGTATATCTACCAAGAGATACAAGGACAGAGACTGGGACTCCTACCGCAACCATACGATCGGTTTTGTCTTCCAGAGCTATAACCTGATCCCGCACCAGACCGTCCTGGCCAATGTAGAACTGGCCCTGACGATCTCCGGCATCTCCGGGAAGGAGAGGAGGCAGCGGGCAGAGGAAGCCCTGCGCAAGGTTGGTCTTGGCGAGCAGATGCACAAGAAGCCCAACCAGATGTCAGGCGGACAGATGCAGCGTGTAGCGATTGCCAGAGCCCTGGTCAACGATCCGGATATCCTGCTGGCGGATGAGCCTACGGGTGCGCTTGATTCTGAGACCAGTGTACAGGTCATGGACCTGTTAAAGGAAGTTGCCAGTGACCGTCTTGTTGTCATGGTCACACATAACCCGGAGCTTGCGGAAGCTTATGCCACAAGGATCGTCAACCTGAAGGACGGACATATTATCTCCGACAGTGATCCTCTGATCATTGACGGTGAAGATACAGCTGTACATAAGAATATGGGACGCAGTTCGATGTCTTTCCTGACAGCGCTGTCCCTGAGTTTTAATAATCTTCGTACAAAGCTGACCAGAACGATCCTGGTTGCCTTTGCTGGTTCGATTGGTATTATCGGTATTGCCCTGATCCTGTCACTCTCCAACGGTGTAAACAAGTATATACAGGAGACCGAAGAAGAGACTCTCTCGGAGTATCCGTTACAGATCCAGAGCTCCAGTTTTGACTTGACAACGATGGTGGCTGCACAGGCGGAATCTTCCGACGATGAGTATCAGGGACGGGATGTCAGAGAAAGATCGATGATCAGCCGGATGCTGTCAAGGACACGTTCCAACGACTTGCTGTCACTGCGCAATTATCTGGAGTATGACAGTGATGTCTATACGTATGCCAATGCTGTGGAGTATACATACAGTGTTACACCGCATATCTACAGACTGTGGGAAGACGGCTACCGTCAGGTCAATCCGGATACTTCGTTCTCACCGCTTGGCTTTGGCTCCGGAAGCAGTAATTCTCTGCTTTCTGCTGCCATGTCTAC
>CADBMY010000258.1 GCA_902795905.1 uncultured Erysipelotrichaceae bacterium | reverse complement strand
TGTTTCCTACCCGATCGATCATATCGAAAAGATCGTTCGTCCTGTTTCCGCAGGTCCTGCAGCTGAGAATGTCATCTTCTTATCTGCTGATGCCTTCGGCGTTCTGCCTCCGGTATCCATCCTGACACCTGAGCAGACACAGTACTACTTCCTCTCCGGTTTCACAGCTAAGCTGGCCGGTACAGAACGTGGTATCACAGAACCTACACCTACCTTCAGCGCATGCTTCGGACAGGCATTCCTCGAACTGCATCCGACAAAGTACGGTGAAGAACTGGTTAAGAGAATGGAACAGAGCGGCGCCAAGGCATATCTGGTCAACACCGGCTGGAACGGCACAGGCAAACGTATCTCCATCAAGGATACCCGCGGTATTATCGATGCTATCCTGAACGGCGATGTTCTGAAAGCACCGACAAAGAAGATCCCTTACTTCAACTTCGAAGTACCGACAGAGCTCCCCGGTGTTGATACAGGCATCCTGGATCCTCGTGACACATACGGTGATCCTGCAGAGTGGGAAGCCAAGGCTAAGGATCTTGCCGGAAGATTCATCAAGAACTTCCACAAGTATGAGTACAATCCTGCAGGTAAGGCACTTGTCTCTGCAGGTCCTCAGCTCGACGAAGAGTAATCATCCGATAAGCAAAACAGAGAGTTCTCATTCGAACTCTCTGCTTTTTTTTATTATCACTTATATACTTAGTGCTGATAATCAAAGTCGATCGCATCCGTCAGTTTGATAAAGTCCTCTTCACTGCCGTAACCGACCATCAGGAACCCATATGCACGGTCTTCGTAGATAATACCGGCATACGGTGTGCCCTCCTTCAGGATCTCCGTATCCTTCTTTGCACAGCCTCTGGTCCGGGTAATCCCCTCACCGATCACCGTAATATCACGCAGAGTATAACTCTCTTCATCCTGTGCCATCTTTCCAAGATAATCACGCAGGCTGTCTTTGTTCAGGAAGATTCCCGATGCCAGCATATCCTTTTCGGTAAAGAAATACAGCTGCTGATCATTCTCATCAAAGTAGCAGAAGGTACCCTGATCTTCCGGAGAGCGGATCCAGTATTCGGAACCATCATCAAACCAGATATTTACGGAGTAATCATCGACGTAAGCTTCACTCTCGTCTTCTTCACCGCTGACATTCAGTTCTGTATCCGTACTGCTGATCTCATTCTCCAGATCATCGACAACATATCCATCCGCAAACTCCGCAGGATCATATGCCGGGATCACTGCACTGTTGCGGTCCCTGACTGTAAACTCCGCATTCAGAACGCCGGCAGTCCCCTCAAAGTCAATATCAGCACCGAGAGATACCTTGTTGATATAATCATCCTTACCGACCCTGATCTCAATGTCATGGAAGGTCAGAGCCTCTGTATCGATTCCTTCAAAAAGATCGATCACATCCGCACTCTCTTCCAGTTCCCTGTTCTGATTCACCAGATCATTCAGCAGAGATAATACATTCTCCTTATTCAGTGTCAGCGTCAGCACACGGTCATCACCGTCCTTGCTGATCTTGGCAGATTCCAGACTCTCAAACATGCCGTCCACAAACTTTTCAGGATCGATATTCAGCGTGCTGTCGGTATTCACGGAA
This sequence comes from uncultured Erysipelotrichaceae bacterium, assembly GCA_902795905.1. GTDB lineage: Bacteria > Bacillota_I > Bacilli_A > Erysipelotrichales > Erysipelotrichaceae > Bulleidia. Next base: position 1,676 of record CADBMY010000258.1, on the reverse strand, counting down.
TATTCCTGCTTGATCTTGTGCGTACCATCATCGGTATACATCATGCCGTCTTTCATCCACATCTGCTGGGTAAAGGTATTCCCAAGCAGCGAGACATCTGTTTTGACATATGTCTCATCGTCTGCCTTGTCCTTCTCCTCGTGGGTATCGAAGATCAGCGTCAGATCGATCGGGACCTCAAGATCAAGTCCTTCAGCACTCGCTGATATTGTGAGTGTACCATCGATCTCCGCAGAAGACATATTTGTATTCTTCTCGTATGCCTTGATCAGCATGTCACGTGGTGAAGCTGCACATCCTGTCAGCACAGCCGCCGCAATACCAACAGCCAATATTTTCTTTTTCATTTTCTTTCTCCCTTATACATTAATCATATCCTATTGATGAAACCGCTGTATACCCAGCGTCCCGGCATACTCACCGCGGCAGAGATTTCTCTCCAGCAGATCCCGGAAATACCCAGGTCTGTATTTTTCTTTCTGTTCCGAGCCCTTAAGCATCTCATAGCCGCTTCCCCGGAACAGATAATCACTGGTGATCACTTCATACGTCTTATCATCCTGCAGCAGTTCTCCGTTGATCAGAATACGTTCCGCCCTGCCGAATACCTGCACATTGTGGCTGACAGCCAGCCTGCCGAGCACTTCACCGCGGAAACCGGGTCCCGCTCCATCTCCATGAATACGTTCCTGATCAAAGGAAGCCTTCAGCGCCTCCCTGATCACACTTCCCTTCCAGTAAACGACCGTGGGATTCAGGATCGACGGTGATGCCTGCAGCAGACTCAGTCTGGATACTGTTCTGTGAATATCCGCAGAGAGAATGCCATGGTTGATCAATGACAGATCACCGCCGTATTCAAGACGCAGAATATCCGCCACGCAGTTGCATGCCTCACATTCTGCAAACGCATCATAGTGAAGATCATGGTCCAGTTCATACAGCGGTTCTTTCATGGCTTCGATACCGCGCTCTTCTTCCTGTCTGATCAGCTGTGCAAAGCACTCATCTTCCGCAAAGGTATTCGGTATGTTTTCCGCCTGTATGCCTGTGATCCTGCCGTTATCTGTGTGTATCCGGATAAGGCCTAACAGCTCCCCGTGTCTGCCCGACTGATGGATAAACGTACCGCTGACGGTCTCTCCGTTTCCAAGATCATCATGGGTATGTCCGCCGATGATCAGATCTGCAGGCAGTTTTCCCGCCAGTTCTCTGTCTCTTCGCAGCCCGGCATGAGAAAGCAGGATACTGATGTCATAGCGTCCCTGTTCTTCCTGCAGGATCTGCCGTATACGCTCCGTCGGATCTTCGATCTTGATGCCGGCCATGTCGGTAAACTCTGTCGCATCCTCCGGTCTTGTCCGGTACGGACTGATCCCGATGATCAGGATACGCATACCGGCTTTCTCAACGATCGTATGCGAGCGGATCCCGGGGATCACTCTTCTCTTGAGATCGGTCATATTGCAGGAAAGCAGCTCCACACCCTGCCTGCTCATCTCTGTCATTTTCTCCGGTCCGGCAAAGAACTCGTTATTACCTATAGCCATGGCTGTATATCCGGCCGCCTTCAGAAGACGCAGAGCTCCGGCACCGCCCGTACCGGCAACGATCAGTGAACGCTCATCAGCGAGATCCCCGGCATCGAGGATCAGATCTTCTTCGCATGCATGTGT
>CADBMY010000257.1 GCA_902795905.1 uncultured Erysipelotrichaceae bacterium | reverse complement strand
TGCCAGCTTGCCGGGCAGTGATCCGACTTCCAGCGGACTCTTTCTGCGGGTATTTTCTCTTGCCTTCTTGGCAGCCAGACGTGCCTGGGAAGCCAGAATACATTTATCCATGATCTTCTTGGCTGTTTCCGGATTCTCCATCAGGAAACGTTCAAGCTGCGTACCGAAGATACTGGAAACTACCTGACGTACTTCCGTATTGCCGAGCTTGGTCTTGGTCTGTCCTTCGTACTGGGGATCTTCATGCTTGACACTGATCACGGCTGTAATGCCTTCCTTACAGTCATCAGCTGTCAGGTTGTCATCTTTTTCCTTCAGAAAGTTATGACTTCTGGCATACTTGTTGATCACTCTGCTCAGAGCCAGACGGAAACCTTCTTCATGCGTACCGCCTTCTACCGTGTTGATATTGTTGCAGAAAGTATAGACGTTGGCATTGTATCCGTCGTTGTACTGTACGGCGACTTCCATCTCTACGTGGTTGGCATTTCCTTCACAGTAGATGATATCGTCATGGATCACCTGTCTGTTCTTGTTCAGGAAGCGTACATACTCTTTCAGACCGCCTTCAAAACAGAAGTCATAATGCCTGTGTTTTTCCTCTTCTTCGCGTTCATCGGTAAAGATGATACGAATACCCTTATTCAGAAATGCAAGCTGACGAAGCCTGTCTCTGAGCGTCTCATGGTCATATACGGTCGTTTCGGTAAAGATCGTCGGGTCTGCCTTGAATCTGATCTTGGAACCATGCTTATCGGCAGGACATGTACCGATCTGTTTTAACGGTTCTACCGCATGACCGCCGTTCTCAAATCTTACAAAGTGGACGGTACCTTCACGGTATACCGTGACTTCCAGCCATTCACTCAGGGCATTGACGACACTGGCACCGACACCGTGCAGACCGCCGGATACCTTGTATGCGCCGCCGCCGAATTTACCGCCGGCATGGAGGACCGTGAAGATCGTCTCGATCGTGGAGATACCGGTTTTGTCATTGAAACCAATAGGCATACCGCGTCCGTCATCTTCTACCGTGATGATATTATCCTTGTCTACGTTAACGGAGACAGTCGTTGCACGCCCGGCCATGGCTTCGTCGATACCGTTGTCAACGATCTCCCATACCAGGTGATGCAGACCTTTGGCGGAAGTAGACGCAATATACATACCAGGTCTTTTTCTGACAGCTTCCAGTCCGTCAAGAACCTGAATATCCTGATCTCCGTAGGAATGATCAGTCTTCTCTGTCCATTCTTCCTGTTCAGCTGTCTTGATTTCTTCACTCATACACTTACCTCCGTCTTTCCGTCATGTATCCGATATGTGCTGATCCTTCCTGTATCCAGGTGCGGCGGGATCTCCGCTGCCGTGATCAGACACTGTTCTGTTCTCTCTATGCGTTTTAACAATCTTCTCTGTCTCTGCGGATCCAGCTCACTCAGCACATCATCCAGCAGCAGTACTGCCTGATGTCCGGTCTCTTTTTCCACATAGCTCAGTAATGCAAGCTTGAAGGCCAGCAGGATCATCCTCTTCTGTCCCTGACTGGCATGGTAGATCACATTCTTACCATCCAGCATGAAGGTAATATCTTCCCTGTGGATACCGGTATTGGTCATGCGGGATTCAATATCCCTCTCTCTGCTGTTTTTTAACAATTCCGCAAGATGCGGAATATCCGGTTCCTCCACACAGCAGTTGTAAATAACTTCTGCTTTCTCCTCCATGCCTGAGATCTCATGGAATTCTTCATTCAGGGTAAGATTGATCTGTTCGATAAACTTCTTTCTTTCCTGAATTACCGGCAGGGAGTACTCACACAGCTTCTGATCCAGTGTATCCAGATAGATCGGATCAGGTGTCGGTGTCTTCAGCAGCGTATTCCTGTCCTTGAGCAGATTCTGCAGGTGATTGAGGGCAGCGAGATACGTCCCGGAGATCTTCGTGATCTCCTGGTTCAGCATCTTCCGTCTTTCTCTAGGGGCATCGGCGAAGATACCGAGATCATCTGGTGTAAACAGGACAACATTCAGTTTGCCGATAAACTCACTGCTGCGCTTTACCGGTACTTTATTAACCAACAGTGTCTTGCCCTTCTTATGCAGAATGATCTCCAGCTTCTGCTGATCCGCCGTACAGCGTATATCCGCAAACTCCTGGCCTTCCCTGATCGCCTTCGTATCATCATTGAGACGAAACGAACGTGTCAGCGAAAGATAGACCAGACTCTCCAGAAGATTCGTCTTGCCCTGCGCATTTTCACCGAGGATCATGTTCAGACCGGGTCTGAATTCCAGATGCGCACTCTCGTAATTTCTGAAATTACGCAGACTCAGATCTCTGATCATCCGACAACAAACTTTCTGCCTTCGACAATAACAATATCTCCCGGATACAGCTTCCTGCCCCGGCGGTCTTCCGGTTCACCGTTGACCGTAATATCCAGTTCCTTGACCAGATATTTAGCCTGTCCTCCGGTATCCGCAATACCTGTCATTTTTAAGAATTGTTGTAAAGTAATATACTCTTTTTTCAGTTCCATAAACACCTGTCAGTATCTTCCTTATTATATAATAAAAAACACAGAAAAGCCACCTTCCGGCGGCCTTTACAGTGTATAATCAAAGTTAAGTTTTTTTACATTAATTGTAAGTTCTGACAGGTAATACAAGCTGCAGTACGGAATTATCATCCGGATCATTTGTCAGGATAAACGGTCTCATTTCACCCTCAAAACGGATACGGATATTCTCGGAATCCAGAGCTCTGCAGGCATCGATCACATAGTTGCCGGAGAAGCTGATATCGAGCGGTGCGCCTTCATAGCTGACAGCTGTCAGGTCTTCCTTGGATTCACCGATCTCCTGGGATTTGCTGGAGAGTGTGATATCATCCGGTCCGTTGACCTGCAGTCTTGTGATCGACATGTTGTCGGTCTTGATAAACGATGTTCTGTCAATCGCATGAAGCAATGCCTGACGGTTGATCACCAGTTCATACTTGAAGGTCTTGGAGATCAGTCTCTCGGTCTCGGGATAGCCGCCTTCGAGCAGCTTGGACTGTATTTTGGTATTCTCTGTCAGGAACTGGATCTTCTTGGAAGATACCGCGATCTCAATGTCCTGATCACTGTTGCCGAAGATGCTTCTGACTTCGTTCAGACTCTTTGCCGGAACTGTAATATTGAATTCACCAATGGCAATATCGAAGGTCTTCTTGGCCAGACGATAAGAGTCGGTAGCTGTCGCTTTCAGAGAAGAACCGTTGCTGAGGAAGTTGACACCTGTCAGTACAGGTCTTGTCTCCTTATTACTGGTAGCGAATGCTGTAACGTTGATGATCGTATTCAGATCTCTGGCATTCAGCGTGAACTTGGTCTCCGGAGAAGTGAAATCAATATTCGGATAATCCGTAGGTCTGTATCCGTTGATCTTGAATTCTGCCTTGCCGCCGAAGAAGCGTGTCAGGGTTCCGTCAATGATCTCGATGTTGATATCATCAGAGTCGATCTTCTTAACGATTTCAAGAAGATATCTGGAGTCAATGACGATACTGCCTTCTTCAATAATGGAAAGCGCAAGATCGGCATCACTCTCATTGGAAAGGATCTGCTGAATGGATATATCGGAATCACTGCCGGTCAGAATGACTTTGCCGTCTTTGGCCTGGATCAGAATACCGCTCAGTGCCGGAATCGGTGAGTAGCTGGATACAGACTTACTGACGATCTGCAGTGCGTTATAGAACTTGTTGCGATTGATTTTCAGATTCATGGGGACTTCCTCCGTATATGTTTATTTAGTTAGTTATTATTATTAGGGCTGTGGAAATTGTGGAAAAGTTCAATTTATGCCCTGAATACCTGTATATTCTACCATTTTTTGTATGTGAATAAAGAGTGGATAAGTGTGGAAAACTTATTATGCCAGGATTAGTTTTTCGATCTCCTTTACGGCTGTACCGAAGGCAGGATCTTTCTTGATCTGTTTTTCCACCTTGGTGCAGGCACTGATGATTGTTGTATGATCTCTGCCGCCGAATTCTTCACCGATTTTCATGTAGGGAAGATCCAGGAACTTCCGGCACAGGTATATGGATATATGTCTGGCATTGGATATGTTCTTGGTGCGTGTCTTGCCG
>CADBMY010000256.1 GCA_902795905.1 uncultured Erysipelotrichaceae bacterium | reverse complement strand
CTGACCAATGACAATGCTTCGGCAGTGCTGAACTACGGACACCGTCTGTATGAGATCGGCAGGATCACATCCGATGATAAGGATGTCTATGATGCTTCCGAGTCAAAGATGATCGACGGTTATCTGCCGGATCAGGAAGTGATCAGTCTGACAGCTTCCCAGAGAGATGAGATCATTGCCCGTGCCACAAAGCAGGAACAGATCTCCGTATGGCTCGTAGGTGCCTGCGTACAGGAAGTCATGATCCAGGCTGAAGACGGACATCCCGTGAAGCTGATCGGCGGCGATCCGCTCGAAAACAAGCATACGATCACAATGTCTGATATGTATGCGTTATATAACTATGAGCTGACGATGCTTGAAGGTATCGGTACGGCAGATGATATCGATATGCTCGGCAACAGACGTATCCGTACAGTTGGTGAGCTGATCCAGAACCAGTTCAGGATCGGTCTTTCCCGTATGGAGAGAGTTGTCAAGGAGAGAATGTCGATTGCTGATGCGACAAACCTGACACCGAAGCAGCTGACGAACATCCGTCCGCTGACAGCAGCGATCAAGGAGTTCTTCTCCAGTTCCCAGCTGTCACAGTTCATGGACCAGCAGAATCCTCTGGCAGAACTCTCCAACAAGAGACGTATCTCTGCCCTGGGTCCGGGAGGTCTCACAAGAGAGCGTGCAGGCTTTGAAGTTCGTGATATTCATAACAGTCACTACGGACGTATCTGTCCGATCGAGACGCCTGAAGGTCCGAACATCGGTCTGATCTCCTACCTGACTTCTTATGCAAGAGTCAATGAGTACGGTTTCATCCAGACACCTTACCGTAAAGTTGTAAACGGCAGGCTGACAGATGAGATCGTCTATATGAGTGCTGATGAAGAGAATGACCACGTTATCGCGCAGGTCAATGAGATCGAAGACGGACATCTGGTTGGTGACCGTGTCGTTGCCCGTATCGGCGGTGAGACCGTCATGGCGGATATCAGCACTGTAGACTATGCCGACGTATCGCCCCGTCAGATCGTATCTGTGGCGACAGCCTGCGTTCCGTTCCTGGAAAACGATGACTGTACACGTGCGCTGATGGGTGCCAACATGCAGAGACAGGCTGTACCTCTGCTGAACCCGCACAGTCCGTTTGTCGGTACCGGTATGGAACACCGTATCGCCAGAGACTCCGGTGCTGCCTGTGTTGCAACAGCTCCCGGTATGGTCATATATGTTGATGCCACAAAGGTCATCGTTACCGAAGACAGTGGTTATGAACATGTATACGAACTGACCAAGTTCCGCCGTTCCAATGCGTCTACCTGCCTGAACCAGAGACCGATCGTCTTTGACGGCGAGAGAGTAGAACGCGGTGATATCCTGGCTGACGGTCCTGCAATGCAGGAAGGTGAGCTGGCTCTTGGTCAGAATGTACTGATCGCCTTCATGACATGGCATGGCTACAACTATGAGGATGCCATCATCATGAGCGAGAGAATGGTATATGACGATGTCTATACTTCCATTCATATCGAAGAGTATGACATTGAATGCCGTGAAACAAAGCTTGGTCCCGAAGAGATCACAAGAGATATTCCGAACGTTTCCGAAGCTGCCTGCCGCAACCTCGATGCCCGCGGTATCGTCATGGTCGGTGCAGAAGTCAAGGAAGGCGATATCCTTGTCGGTAAGGTAACACCTAAGGGACAGAGTGAAGTAACACCTGAAGAGAAACTGCTGCTGGCGATCTTCGGTGAGAAGTCCAGAGAAGTCCGTGACAACTCGCTGAAAGTACCTCACGGAGGTGCCGGTATCGTTCATTCCGTGCGTGTATTCAAGCGCAAGGACAACCATGAGCTTCCTCCGGGAGTCAATGAAGTTGTCAAGGTCTATGTCGTTCAGAAACGTAAGATCTCTGAAGGCGATAAGATGGCCGGACGTCACGGCAACAAGGGCGTTATCTCCAAGATCATGCCTGTTGAGGATATGCCTTACATGCAGGATGGTACACCTATTGACATCATGCTGAACCCGTTCGGTGTTCCTTCACGTATGAATATCGGACAGGTGCTGGAAGTTCATCTGGGTATGGCCGCGAGAAGTCTCGGTGTCAAGTTTGCGACACCTGTCTTCGACGGTGTATCCAACGAAGATCTGCGCCGCATCATGGAAGAAGCGAATACTTCTGCCGATGGTAAGTATCTGCTTACCGATGGTATGACAGGTGAACCGTATGACGAAAGAATTGCGGTCGGTGTCATGTACATGATCAAGCTGGCACACATGGTCGATGATAAGCTCCATGCCCGTGCTACAGGTCCTTACTCACTGGTTACACAGCAGCCTCTCGGCGGTAAAGCGCAGAACGGCGGCCAGAGATTCGGTGAGATGGAAGTCTGGGCTCTGGAGGCTTACGGCGCTGCCAATACACTGCAGGAGATCCTGACAGTCAAGTCCGATGATATCATGGGCCGTACAAAGACCTATGAAGCAATCGTCAAGGGTAAGGAGATCCCGGAACCGGGTATTCCCGAATCCTTCCGTGTCCTTGTACACGAACTGCAGTCTCTGGCTGTAGATGTCCGTATGCTTGACAACGAAGGCAACGAAGTTGACCTGAAGAAGCTTGAGCAGGACGAAGCCCGTGAAGAGACACCTGCAGAGGCAGTCGGTGCAGCAGAGATCGTCAACGATACCGAGGAACATGACAGTTTCAGTATTGAGTCCTTCGAGGATGATGTACAGGAAGCTGCAGCTGTCGGCTTCGATGATGAGTCGGATTACGAGTAAAAGGGGGGTGCGCAGATGAATATCAATAACTTCAGTGCGATCAAGGTCGGACTGGCATCACCTGAAAGGATCCGTGAGTGGTCTTACGGTGAAGTCAAGAAACCTGAAACGATCAACTATCGTTCCCAGAAACCTGAGCGTGACGGTCTGTTCTGTGAGCGCATCTTCGGTCCCACAAAGGACTGGGAGTGTGCCTGCGGCAAATACAAGAAGATCCGTTATCAGGGTGTTGTCTGTGACCGCTGCGGTGTAGAGATCACCAAGTCGAGTGTACGCCGTGAACGTATGGGTCATATTGAACTTGCGGCTCCGGTTGCGCATATCTGGTATCTGAGAGGTATTCCCTCCAGAATGAGCCTGCTGCTTGATGTACCGCCCAAAAAGCTGGAAGAAGTCGTGTACTTCGTTTCCTGGATCGTTACTGATCCGGGTGAGAATACCGGTCTTGAGTACAAGCAGATCCTCTCTGAACGTGAGTTCCGTGAGGCTACTGTCAAGAATGATCCGGGAAGCTTTACTGCCCAGAGCGGTGCGGAAGCGATCCGTGTTCTGCTTGAACAGGTAGATATTGAAAAAGAGTATGCGGCGATCACCAAGGAACTGGAAAAGGCCAGCGGTGACAAGCGCAAGAAACTCATCAAACGTCTCGAAACAGTCGAGGCCTTCCGTGACAGCGACAACAAGCCGGAATGGATGGTCATGACGGTACTGCCGGTCATTCCGCCGGATCTGAGACCGATGTTACAGCTGGACGGCGGACGTTTCGCCACCAGTGACCTGAACGATCTTTACAGACGTGTCATTACCCGTAACAACCGTTTGAAGAAACTGCTGGAACTGGGTACACCTGCAATCATCGTACAGAATGAAAAGCGTATGCTTCAGGAAGCTGTTGATGCCCTGATCGACAACGGACGCAGATCCAAGCCGATCACCGGTGCCGGCGGCAGAGCCCTGAAGTCTCTGTCTCACTCTCTGAAGGGTAAGCAGGGACGTTTCCGTCAGAACCTTCTCGGTAAGCGTGTTGACTTCTCCGGACGTTCGGTTATTGCGATCGGACCGGATCTGAAGATGTGGCAGTGCGGTCTCCCGAAGGAGATGGCTATTCAGCTTTACAAGCCGTTTGTGATCAGTGAACTGGTCAATCAGCAGATTGCCAGCAACCCCAAGACAGCTGAAAAGCTGATCGAAAGACAGGATGCGAGAGTCTGGGATGTGGTTGAAGAGGTCATTGCCGAACACCCTGTATTCCTGAACCGTGCACCTACACTGCACAGACTGGGTATCCAGTCCTTCTTCCCGAAACTGGTTGACGGACATGCGATCCGTGTACATCCGCTGGTATGTCCTGCCTTCAACGCAGACTTCGACGGTGACCAGATGGCCGTTCATTTACCGCTGTCTGAGATGGCCCGTGCTGAGACGGAAGTCCTGATGCTCGGCGCCAACAACATCCTTGGTCCTAAGGATGGTAAGCCGATCGTTACTCCCGGTCAGGACCTTGTTCTGGGTAACTTCTACCTGAACATGGAAGAGACAGCTGAGGAGTTCTACAAGAAGGCTGATACGCTGGAAAAGCTTGGACTGCCCAATGAGGCTGCCAAGTGGAGAAGATACGGTGACAATGAAGGACATCTGTTCAAGGATGTCAATGAAGTCCTGATGGCTTATCAGGTTGGCTCCGTACATCTGCATACACGTATTGCGCTTCCCGCAAAGACCCTGCACAAGACAGGCTTTACGGAAAAACAGAATGAATCCTACCTGCTGACAACAGTAGGAAAGATCATCTTCAACAATGTATTCCCGGCAGATTTCCCTTATCTGAACGCTGTTAACGCAGAGACGCTGAAAGCTACACCGGACAGCAACTTTGTTCCGATGGGCACAGATCTGAAGAAGGAGATCGCATCCCGCAAGATCGCTCCTGAGTTCAAGAAGGGCAATCTCGGTGATCTGATCGCTGCTGTATTCGATAAGTATAAGACCGAAGGTACCAGTGATATTCTGGATGCCCTGAAGGATATGGGTTACCTGTATTCGACCACAGCCGGTATGACGGTTGCACTGAGTGATATCAGTGTCGCTCCTCATAAGGAGGAACTCGTCAGTGCCGGACGTGCACAGGCAGAACAGCTGAATGCACTGCGTGACAGAGGTCTGCTTACACCGCAGGAGTGGGAGCGTAAGTTCTCTACACTGTGGGACGGCGTTAAGAACGAAGTCGGTGATACACTGATGTCTTCCATGGCCCGTATGAACCCTATCAACATGATGGCGGTATCCGGTGCCCGTGGTAATAAGAACCACTTTACACAGCTTGCCGGTATGCGCGGTCTGATGGCCCGTCCTACCCAGTCCAAGTCACGTAAAGAGTATCAGCCTTCGATCATCGAAGTTCCGATCTACTCCTGCTTCCGTGAGGGCATGAGCGTATCTGAGTTCTTTATCTCGACACACGGTGTCCGTAAGGGTCTGACCGATACAGCGTTAAAGACTGCTGAATCAGGTTACCTGACAAGACGTCTGGTCGATGTTGCTCAGGAAGTCATCATCACCGAAGAAGACTGCGGTACATCCGAAGGCTATCTCGTAGAGAGCCTGCTCGATGAGAGAAACAACTCTGTGATCGAGAGCTTCTATGACAGAATTGCCGGACGTTATACACGTACGGAGATCGTTGATCCGAAGACCGGTGAAGTCATCGTTGATGCGGATTCCTACATCACGGATGATCTGGCCAAGAAGGTCGTCGATGCCGGTGTTACCAGGGCATATATCAGAAATGTCTTCACATGTACATGTGAGGATGGTATCTGCTGCAAGTGCTACGGCAAGAACATGGCTACCGGCAAGCCTGTAGAAACAGGTGAAGCAATCGGTGTCATGGCTGCCCAGGCGATCGGTGAGCCCGGTACTCAGCTGACCATGCGTAACTTCCACACCGGCGGTGTTGCGAACAACTCCGGTGATATCACACAGGGTCTGCCGAGAGTTGAAGAACTCTTTGAAGCCCGTACACCGAAGCGTGTTGCGGTCATTGCCAAGATCAATGGTGAAGTCACGGATATCCGTGAACAGGAGAATCATCAGGGTATGATCATTACGGTGGTCAGAGCCCATGATAATGGTGAAGCTGAAGTCGTTGAACATAAGTGTGACCTGACACAGCCGGTCAAGTCTGATCTGAAGGTCGGATCCAAGGTCTATGCCGGTGAACCTCTGACAGAAGGTACGATCGCACCGAAGGAACTGCTTGATGTCGCAAGCGTACGTCCGGTCGAAGAGTACATCCTGAAAGAAGTTAAGCGTGTATATTCCTCACAGTCCATCGATATCTCCGATAAGCACCTTGAAGTTATGATCAAGCAGATGCTGAGGAAGGTCATCGTTACGGATGGCGGCGATTCCGGTCTGAGTGTCGGACAGAGTCTGAGTCTGGCGAGGATGAATGCCATCAACAATGAGATCCTCAATGATGATGAGAATCCCGGCAGACAGCCTGCAGAGTTCAAGCCGTTACTGCTTGGTATCTCCAAGTCTGCGGTTGAGACGGATTCCTTCCTGTCAGCTGCTTCCTTCCAGGAGACAACACGTGTCCTGACTGAGGCTGCTGTCAAGGGTAAAGTCGATACCTTAACAGGTCTGAAGGAGAATGTCATTATCGGTAAGCTGATCCCTGCCGGTACAGGACGTCCTGACTATGAGCGTGAGACAACGCGTAAGATCATTGCCCGTGCTGAGCAGTTAAAGGCACAGCGCCGCGAAAAGGCAAGACTGCTGGCGGAAGCGACAGCGGTAAAGAGCCCTGCCGACAGCAACGGTGAAGATAAAGCACCGGTCAGTGATCTGGCAGAGAGTCTGGAAGAATTCCTTGGATAACTAAAATATCCCCTGAGGCAGGTACCTCAGGGGATATGTTTATTTACAGGAGAGTATTATTTGCCGTCAAAACGGAAGTGATACTCTTTTTTTGTACCATTGTCCAGATAGATCCTGGTCACACGGTCAGAGATGCCGGTAAAGATCTCATAGGGGATCGTATGCAGGTCTTCGGCCATGTCTTCCACAGAGATATGTTCACCGAAGATCTCCACAGGTGTTCCGACAGGATATTCCTGCGGAAGTCTGATCATACACTGGTCCATGCATACTCTGCCGACGATCTCGCAGAGTTCTCCGTTTACCAGGAGGTGTCTGCCCTGGTTGGCTCTGAGCAGTCCGTCCGCATAACCGACAGGCAGGGTGGCAATCCATTCGTCCTGCTGGGCGGTATATGTCGTACCGTAGCTGATCGTTTCACCGCGTCTGACTTTCTTGACCATGGCGATCGCCGTATGGAAGCTGACAGCGTGCTGCAGTTCTCCCTGCGGAATACCGTACATGGCAATACCGATGCGGCAGAGGTTGCTCAGATCATCCTGAAAGTCCATCGTGGCAGCGGAGTTGTCACAGTGGATATATTTGAAATCATACCCGGCATGTCTGACAAAGTGTGAGAACTTGTCAAACTGGATCTCGGTATATTCCAGATCACTGTCGGCTGTAGCGAAGTGGGTGAAGATACCCTCAACATCTGCGTGTTTTTCCTGCAGGATGCGTATTGCCTCCTGAATATCCTTCAGGTTATCGAGACCGATCCGGTTCATGCCTGTATCTGCCTTGATATGTACCTT
>CADBMY010000255.1 GCA_902795905.1 uncultured Erysipelotrichaceae bacterium | reverse complement strand
GGTGCCCATGATCGGACTCGAACCGATACACTGTCGCCAGCGGCAGATTTTGAGTCTGCTGCGTCTACCAATTCCGCCACACGGGCATGTGAAATGCCTCTTAATCATAAATCACACACCCTGCAAATGCAATACAAGCCGCATATTTCAGCGGCTTGTACTATATCTCCTATTTAGGCGTCCTTCTTGGCTTTTGCCTGTGCAATAACCTTCTCGGCAACATCATTCGGAGCGATCTCGTAACGGTCAAACTTGATCGTATACTTACCGCGTCCCTGCGTCATCGAACGAAGCTCTGTCGCATATGTCAGCATCTCTGCCATCGGTGCTTCTGCCTCAATACGCTGATCACCGTCTTCATTCATGCCCATATCCAGGATCATGCCTCTTCTCTTTGTGAAGTCACCCATCAGTGTACCTGTGTACTCTTCCGGTGCTTCGACAACGACCTTGGCGATCGGTTCCAGCAGTGCAGGCTTGGCATTCGGCATCGCGCTGTTATAGGCGAGTCTTGCGGCTTCCTTGAACGCTACTTCCTTGGAATCTACCGGATGATAAGATCCATCATACAGTGTAGCCTTAACACCGACGACCTTGAATCCTGCCAGAGGGCCATGTTCCATACAGTCACGCAGACCCTGTTCTACAGGCGGGAAGTACTGCTTCGGTACAGCACCGCCGAAGACTTCCTCTGCGAATACCATTTCATCACTGTCAACCGGTTCGAAGCGGACAAACACTTCACCAAACTGACCGGCACCGCCGTTCTGTTTCTTATAACGGCCCTGAGCTTCTGCCTTACCGCGGATCGTCTCACGATACTGTACGGTAGGTGTAGATGTCGTTACTTCTACCTTGTATTTGGACTTCAGTTTGGAGATGATCAGATCAATGTGCTGGTCACCCATACCATAGAGGATCTGTTCACGTGTTTCTGCATTCTTATCCAGACGGATCGTCTTGTCTTCCTGGCAGAGGTTGCGGATACCGACGCTCATCTTGTCTTCGTCAGCCTTTGTCTTCGGCCAGATCGCGAAGCCGAGGTTCGGTACAGGATATGCGATAGGCTCGTAGTGAACGACCTTGTTGGAGCTGCAGAGTGTATCACCTGTCTCTGTATCGGACAGTTTGACAACAGCACCGATATCACCGGTAAACAGCTTACCTACACCAACCTGGAACTTACCGTTGATGACATAGACCTGAGAGATCTTCTCGGTTTCATCCTTGTTGGCATTAACGACCTGAGAATCGGAATTCAGCACACCGCTGAGAACCTTCAGATAGGAGATCTGACCGACAAACGGGTCAATGATCGTCTTGAAGACAAGAGCGGAGAGAGCTTCATGTTCATTGGTCTCCATCTCAATGGAATCACCCTTGGCATTCAGCGCATGGATATGACCCTTCTCCGCATAGCTCGGGAAGTATTCCGTGATCAGGTCCATCAGTCTCTCAATACCTGTACGCTTGTCTGCACTGCCGCAGTATACAGGACGGATCTCACCGCTGCGGACACCGATACGCAGACCCTTGGCAACCTCATGTTCTGTAAATTCTTCTTCCATGAAGAACTTTTCCATCAGTTCATCATCGGTGGAAGCGATAGCTTCCGTGATCTCAGCAAAGTATGCTTCGACCTGATCTTTCATGTCATCAGGAACTTCCTGTGCCTGATCATGATTGTCGTAGTACCATGCTTTACGGCGCAGAATATTAACAGAACCGATGACTGTGCCATCCTTGACGATCGGCATTTCAAACGGAATAACTGTCTTACCGAATTTGTCATGCAGTTCCTGATATGTCTTCTCAAACGAAGCGTTGGGATCATCCATCTTGTTGATGAAGAAGATCGTCGGCAGTTTGCGCTTGGCAGCAGCTTCCTTCCATGCTCTCTCGGTACCGGCTTCGATACCTTCCTTCGCATCAACAACGATCAGGGCATTGTCACCGACAGTCAGACCGGTGATCTCCTCACCTTCATAGTCCATATACCCGGGGGTATCGATGAAGTTGATCTTTCTGTTTTTCCATTCAACAGGAGCGAGATGGCAGTATACAGACAGGCCGCGTTTGCCTTCTTCTGCATCAAAATTCAGAAATGTTGTGCCGTCATTTGCTTTGCCGTAACGGTCGATTGCTTTCGTGAATGCCAGACAGGACTCGATCACCGAGCTCTTGCCGGCACCGGAATGGCCCAAGACAACAACATTTCTTACCTCATTCGCAAGATAATCTTTCATATACTACATTCTCCCTCTATTACTTCAAAATTTCCTTCAGATCGTTCAGGCATTCCTTACGAACGTAGTGGATAGCCATATTACCGTCATAATCCTTGGTGTACTTATCTGCACCGTTCTCCAGAAGGAAATTAACCAGTTCCGGATAGCCGATATATGCCGCTCTCATCAGAGCTGTGCATCCCTTGGCATCGATACTGTTGACATCGGCGCCTCTGTCGATCAGCAGCTTGATGATATCAGCCTTGTAGGCATTGACTGCTTCCATCAGCGCTGTACGGCCCTGTTCATCCTTGGCATTGACATCTGCACCCTTATCGATCAGATATTCAACAACTTCCGTCTCACCGAGCAGAGCAGCTCTCATCAGCGCTGTACGTCCCTTGTTGTCAAACGCATTGACCTGGGCACCGGCATGTTCGAGCATCTTGCAGATGGCCAGATGACCCTTCTTTGCGGCTCCCATCAGAGCTGTCTTGTTGTTCTTGTCACGGGCTCTCGGGTCGGCACCGTTGTCAAGGAGAAAGCGAACGATATCCTCATATCCTCTCTTTGCGCTGCGCATCAGTGCTGTACGGCCGTCACCGTTGGCAATGTTCACATTTGCGCCTTTTGACACCATTGAGCAAACCTTTTCGAAATCTCCGCGGGCTGCTGCGTCAAAAAATTCCTGATTAGTTAAATCCATACTTTAGTCCTCCTGGTCTACCGGAAAAAAATAGATGAACAGATTTCGTCCATCTAAAAAGCTAATTCATCAGATCGCAGAAGAACACCCAAAAGATTCTTCTCCGAAACAGCGATAGCATCTGATACAAT
>CADBMY010000254.1 GCA_902795905.1 uncultured Erysipelotrichaceae bacterium | reverse complement strand
TAGCGTGGTATACGACAGCTTCCTACTGGCCGTTCATCCTGACCATCGTACATATCTGGCAGGGCGCAGGTCAGAGTTCTGTCATCTATATGGCAAGTATCGGCGGTATTGACAAGAGTCTCTATGAGTCCGCAAGGATCGACGGAGCGACCAAGTTTGAACAGATCAAGTACATCACACTGCCTCTGTTGAAACCGATGATCACAATGATGATGCTGCTGTCGATCGGCCGTATCTTCAACTCCGACTTCGGTCTCTTCTACCAGGTACCTCTGGGCAACGGTATGCTATATGAGACAACACAGACGATCGATACCTTCGTCTACCGTGCCCTGATGATCAGCAACAACGTCGGTCAGTCTTCGGCTGCCAGCGTATTCCAGGCTGTGATCGGCTTCGCTCTGGTCATGATCTCCAATATGCTCGTCCGTAAGATCAATCCGGAGAACTCACTGTTCTGATAAGGAGTTACCCATGGCTAAGAATAAGAATAAGATCATCCTGATGAAGGGTGAACAGGAATTCCACTATATGGCACTGGTCGTCATGATCCTGATGATGATCTTCTGTATCGTGCCTCTGATCCTGATGCTTACCGTATCTCTGTCTTCCGAACAGTCACTCGTTTACGGATACCGGTTTATCCCGGAATCCTGGTCACTGGATGCCTACTACTTCCTGTGGGCGAAGAGAGCAACGATTGCCCGTGCCTATGGTCTTACGATCCTGGTTACGGTCATCGGTACTGCCGCAAGCCTGGTCATGACCTCCATGTTTGCTTATCCGCTCTCCCGCAAGGACTTCAAGCCCAGAAACGTATTCGCCTTCATCCTGTTCTTCACGATGCTGTTCAACGGCGGTATTACCGCTTCCTATATCGTATGGACAAGACTGTTCCACATCAAGGATACCCTGTGGGCATACCTGATTCCGGGTATGTTAATGAACGGTATGAACGTTCTGTTAGTCAGAAACTACTTCAACGCGAATATCCCGTATTCCATCGTTGAGGCTGCACGTCTTGACGGAGCCAAGGACTGGACGATCTATTCCAAGATCATGGTACCGCTGTCCAAGCCGATCATGACCACGATCGGACTGTTCTCCGCCCTCGGCTACTGGAACAACTGGACTACAGGTCTGTACTATATCGGAGACCCCAAGCTCTATACCATTCAGGTATACCTGAAGAAACTGATGGACAGTATCCAGTTCCTGAAGACAACAGATCTTTCCAATGAAGCAGTCCTGCTGGCACAGCGTTCACTGCCTACAGAGTCCGCACGTATGGCGGTTGCCATCATTGCCCTGATCCCGATCCTGGCTGTATATCCGTTTGTACAGAAAGAACTGATCAAGGGTATGGTTATCGGCGGTGTGAAAGGATAAGAGATGAATACACGCAAACCATTTGAACATGCAAGACCTGAAGAAACAGGTGTAAGCAGTAAACATATCCTCGAGTATATCGAAGAGCTTGAAAAGAGCCAGACAGAGATGCACGGTCTGATGATCATGCGTCATAACAGAATGATCACAGAAGGGTGGTGGACACCCTACGGACCTAACCTCAGACACGGTCTGCAGAGCCACACCAAGACATATGCCGCAACCGCAGTCGGTATTGCCTATACTGAAGGACTGCTGAAGCTGGATGAGCGTCTGATCGATATCTTCCCCGAAGAATCACCTGAAGATCCCAGTGAGAATCTGAAGCTTCTGACCGTACGCGATGTCCTGTGCATGGGCTGCGGTATGGACACCATGCCGTTCAACTCCGAACACTGGATCAGAGACTTCATGCATACACCGGTCAACCACAAACCCGGTACGACATACATGTACAACTCCACCGGTTCTACAATGCTCGGTGCCATCGTACGGAAGAAGACAGGCCTCGGACTCCATGAGTACCTGACTCCGAGACTCTTCAACAAGATTGGTATCGATCCGGACAACCTGCGCTGGATGTGCATGGCAGACGGCATGGAAGTAGGCGGCGGCGGACTCTTTGCGACAACGGAGGATAACTTCCGTCTGATGAAGCTCTACGCAGACGGCGGTGTCTGGGAAGGCGAGAGGATCCTGGCGGAAGACTATGTACGTCTTGCGACGACGAACCAGAACGATTCCGCTACTGAATCGATAAACAACCCGGAAGCTTCCGACAACTTCCTCGGCTACGGTTTCCAGATCTGGATGTGCAAGCCTGAACATGCCTACCGTGCAGACGGTGCCATGGGACAGTTCACGATCGTTCTGCCTGACCAGGATATGGAGATTGCTATCACCGAGACAGCTGTAGGCGCGCACTGGGCCCAGAGCACACTGGATATCACCTGGAGATTCATCGAGAAGATCACCGGCAGTGATCCGCTCCCTGAAGATGAAGAGAACTACGCGAAGCTCTGCCGCAAGCTGCAGAGACTCAACATAGGCAACCCGGCATGTCAGCCCTTCAGCTCATTAACAGAGAAGATCAGCGGAAAGACATGGAAAGTCACAAACGGTACCTTCACACCGTTTGCGGGCAACTTCATGACTGGTCTGCAGGCCGACGGTATTGCCCGGTTCCGTCTTGACTTCGATAACTACGGCTTTGTCTTCGATATCACCACAAAGTCCGGAAGAAACGAAAAGATCCGCTTCTCCACCGCCGGCACAAGATTTACCAACCTGCTCGGCAAGCCGGAAGATCTCACCCAGATGTATCTTGGTGATGCCTTCTGGAAGGAAGACAACGTGCTTGTCATGCACGGAAGATGGGTAGAGACCTGCATACAGGATACCTACACAATGACATTCGAAGGGGATCATGTACAGGTGGATGCCGATAATAACTCGGCATGGAAGTTCCGGGAGAAGGAACCCATCACCGCGGAAATGATCGGATAAACACAAAGATCCGCAGATGCGGATCTTTCTGTACAGGGAGGCAAACATGGGAAAACGATTTGACAGTCTGCTGTTTCCGGAAGGAAAGTGCAGGGCATTCACACTGAGCTATGATGACGGTGTCGTACAGGACAGACGTCTGGTACGGTTATGTGAACAGTACGGTGTAAAGTGTACATTCAACCTCAACAGTGCTGTTCTGGGATATAAAGCACAGGCAAAAGCACCGGGAAAG
>CADBMY010000253.1 GCA_902795905.1 uncultured Erysipelotrichaceae bacterium | reverse complement strand
TGATCTCTATCCGGATTATGAACCTGATGAACTGGATCAGGTCAGTGCAGATCTGAATGCCTTCCTGTGCATTTACGGACCCCGCTTTGTCGGTGATTCCTTCAGCTATGAAGGTGTACATTATCCTCCGACCTTTTTTGCGGTAGGAAGAGAAGACAAAGCTCTGGATAACCTGAACTATGTCTATCCCGATCTGATCGCTCACGGCATCCCGGTCGAGGTACATACTTTTGCGGCTACACCTCACGGTAAAGCCGGCGCAAGACTGCTGGACGGCAAGGTCAACTACCCGGGCTTCGAGATGTGGCTTCCGCTGGCAGATCTCTTCATGCAGGATATCTACAGGAAACAGTAATACGCATACACAGGCTTACATGCCTGTGTTTTTTGTGCAGAGAAAAAGATCCGGGTATTCCCGGATCCTAGAATGCATTCCCTGCGTTTTCTTCTTTCGGCGCAAATCTGTTCAGACAGTCCTGTATGCAGAGATCCCAGAACCGCCATTCGTGGGTATAGCCATCTACTTCGATGAAGTCTGCCTTCAGTCCTACTTCGTTGGCATACTTCTCAAATGCCTTGAAGGACTTATATACCAGCGTATCACTGGTACCGCAGGCAAAGACCATCTCAGGCAGATCTGCCTTCTCTTCAACTCTCTTCTTCACCAGATCCCATGTGTTCTGATAGGAATTCAGGTATGCGTCCATACCGCCGGCATTCTCGATCACATTCTTCGCTCTTCCGGCAAACTGTGTGCCGCTCAGAGATGTATCGCTGTAGTGTCTGGGGCTGGAGCTCATGACATAGGCACCGGCAAACAGTTCCGGATGATTCAGGGCATAGAGCGCTGTTCCGGCACCGCCCATGGAAAGACCGGCAATGAAGTTATCTTCTCTTTTATCACTGGCAGGATACCAGCCGTAGATCAGGGGCATCAGTTCTTCGGTCAGGTAGGAATACATGTTGTATCCCATCGCGAAATTATGCCAGTCCACATAGTCGGAATTCAGCGCTGAAGGCATGACGATGATCACATCCTTCTCACAGGCGTACAGCTCGACATTGCTTTTGCGGATCCAGTCGGTATAGTCGCCGAAGGTACCGTGCAGCAGCCACAGGACCTTGTACTTCTTCCCGGAACGGTAGAAGTCTTTCGGCTTATCCGTACGCGGCATATCGGGCAGGATGATATTGACATCGGTATTGTTGTAAAGATAGTGACTTTCGAAATTCAGATGAACAAGTGCCATGTCAGCCTCACTTTCTTGACCATGTACTGCGCGAGAACAGCAGTACGATCGGATAGATCTCCAGTCTTCCCGCCAGCATGTCAAAGATCATGACAAGCTTGGAAAGATCACTGAACGCAGAATAATTGCCTACCGGTCCGACCATGTCAAGACCCGGTCCGATATTGTTGAAAGTTGCGATCACTGCCGTCAGGTTTGTCTCAAATGAGAACCCGTCCAGAGACAGGATCAGGAAACTGACCACGATAATACCCATATACCCGATCAGATAGGCATCGACATTACTGACGACCTTCTCATCGACCTTGGCTCCGTTCATGCGGATATTACTGATCTCACGGGGTCTCAGATTCTGGTGCAGGTTTCTGCGGAAACTCCTGATCAGCAGCAGGATCCTGGCAACCTTGATACCGCCGCCGGTACTGCCTGCACAGGCACCGCAGAACATCAGCAGCACGAGGATCGTCTTGGCAAATGCCGGCCACTGGTTAAAGTCCGCTGTCGCAAAACCGGTCGTCGTGATCACGGTAGCGACCTGGAAGAACGATACCCGCAGCACTTCTCCGAGAGAGTGGTAAAGACCGCGGATACTGAACGCGATCAGTAATGCACTGACGACAACAACCCCGACATATGTACGCAGTTCTTCATCGTTGAAGACATCCTTCACACGTTTCAGAAGCAGCAGATAGTAACAGCTGAAGTTGACACCGAACAGCAGCATGAATATCGTTGTGACATTCTGCAGATACGGACTGTAGCCGGCAATGGAATCCGCCTTGATGCCAAAGCCGCCGGTACCGGCTGTGCCATACGCTGTACATAATGCATCAAACAGCGGCATACCGCCCAGCATCAGGAACAGGACATCGAGCACTGTCAGCATAATATACAGAAGATACAGGATCTTCGCTGTCTGACGCATTCTCGGCACCAGTTTGCCTACGGAAGGACCCGGGCTCTCCGCTCTCAGAATATGCAGGGTAAAGCCTTCATTCTTGCCGCTCATCGGGACGATCGCCAGCAGGAAGACCAGTACGCCCATACCGCCGACCCAGTGTGTAAAGCTGCGCCAGTACAGCATGCCTCTGCACATCTCCTCGACATTCAGCAGGATACTTGAACCGGTCGTAGTAAAGCCCGATACCGTCTCAAACAGCGCATCGATAAAGTGCGGGATCTCACCGGAGATCCAGAACGGCAGCGCACCGAAGACCGACATGACGATCCAGGCTGCACCGGTAAGCACAAAGCCTTCACGCGCATAAAAACCTCTGCGGGGTGCATTGGATGTACCGACCCACAGAAGTCCTGCTACCAGCACCGAAGCAGCAATCGTCATCGCAAAAGCCCGCACAGCAGCATTACTCCCGTCAAGGTGAGCGATCCCCAGTGCCGGCAGCATGAATACTGCTTCGATACACAGAATAGGCGCGATCAGGCGTCCGATCATTTTATAGTTCATATGCAGGTTTAGTCCTCAAAGATATCATTCAGCTGACGGATGGATGTCGTCTTGTTCGTTACCACGATCACATTATCGCCGACCTTAAACTTACTGTTTCCGGTAGAGATCTCCGTATTCATTCCGTCGGTGATACTTGCGATCAGCACGTTCGGTTTCAGATTCATATCTTTCAGAGGCACACCGAGATATTTAGTGTCTTCATCCACGTTAAATTCAATGGCTTCACCCTGGCCGTCCGCAATACGGTGGATCGTGATCGCCGCACCTTCCTTGTTCTGCATCGCTCTGACATACCGTACGATCGAGCTGCATACCAGCTCCTTCGGTGCGATCACACTGCCAAGAGGCAGCGAATCCAGCATCCGGTTATTCTCGGCATGACTCAGCTTTGTGATCAGATGCGGTACCTTGCGGGAATTGCCGTACAGTGAAATAACGATGTTCAGTTCGTCCAGACCCGTTAATGTGACCATCGCATCAAAGTCATCAATACCAACACTGTCCAGGAAAGCCTGACTGCTGGCATCACCGACAATGATCCGCGTATTCGGCAGTAACATTGCCAGTTCCTCACAGCGCTCACGTTTCGCTTCCACGATCGTCGAGGAAATGCCGCTGCTTTCCAGTTCCTTGGCAAGATAATAACTGATCAGACTGCCGCCGGCGATCAGTACACTTCTGACCTTGCGGGTAATAATACCAAGATTCTTCAGCAGTACGGAAAGATTGGAAGAAGATGCCGTAACGTAGATCAGATCATTGTTTCTGAACACAAAATTACCGTCAGGAATAATGCATTCACCGTTTCTCTGTACCGCACAGACCAGCACATGGCAGTGTACGATATCATTCATACCGGACAGTTTAATACCATTAAGAGCACTGTCCTCTCCGATCTTCAATACAGCGATCTCCACATTGCCCTTGGCAAATGTCTCAAGACCCAGGAAACCCGGGAAATTCAGCAGTCTGCGCATCTCGATCGCAGCTTCATGTTCGGGATTGATCACGTAGTTCAGGGCAAAATAATCACGCATCTGGTAAGCCTGTGCGCGGTAGTCCTTATCTCTGATCCTGCCGATGGTATGCAGGTCGGGATTCAGTCCGTGTGCTGTCAGACAGGACAGCAGATTGACCTCGTCACGGTCTGTCGCTGCAATCAGAAGATCGGCAGTACGTATGCCTGCCTCTTCCAGTGCTTCCATCGATGCTGCATTTCCCTGTACACCGATCACATCATACATCTGCATGGTTTCTTCCAGAACATCGGTATCCCGGTCTACAACAGTGATCTCATGTCCTTCATTTACCAGCTGGCTGACCAGCGATGAACCTACTTTACCGGCTCCGGCAACTACGATCTTCATATACCCTCCGTACTGCTTACGCAGTGTTAACTATTCCTGATCCAGATAGATCTTCAGTGCTCCGACAAGATTGGCCTCGGAACCGTAATGACACTTAACAACTTCAGGCTCCACAGCCGGGCTGTTCTCGAACCTCTTAAACACATCATGTACAGCCTCCTGCAGTGCCGGCAGTAATTCCGGAGCATTGGAAATACCGCCGCTGACAGCGATCTTCTCTACATCAAACAGGATCTGAATATTAAAGAATCCGGTAGCTGCACATCTGGCAAATTCATCCAGGACTTCCTTCGCTTCCTCTTCGCCGCTGCGTACAGCCTCAAAGAACTCCTCACCGGAGATATCTTCATCAAGGTCAATTCCTTTCCTTGTCTTATACTTACGCAGCAGTGATGATGCGGAAGCCTGATATGCCCAACCCGGAGAAGGTTTTCTGAAATTCATCTCCTGAACAAAGCCGTCCGTGACCATCTGTCCGTCATAGATCATACCGCTGACTTCACCGGAACTGAAATGTGATCCGAAGTATGTCTTACCGCCGATGACGATACCGCCGCCGATCCCTGTACCGAAGACGATCACAAAACCGTTCTCGACATCCTTCAGGGCACCCTGCCAGGCTTCTGCCGCTGCAGCACACTTGCCGTCGTTGGCAATGACCACCGGCTTGCCGAGGACTTTGCTTAATTCCGGACCAAAAGGAAATCCCGTTAATGTTTTTCCGAGAGCACCGGCAGTGATCGCGATACCGTTCTTTGTGTCGATCCTTCCGGGCATGGATACCGCACAGCCTTCAAAGCGGCCTTCGTAGCGGTCAGCCACCTCTTTCATGGAGGCCAGAAGTCCTTCCGCTGACTCACGGTCTGTGGGGATCTTATTATTCTCGAGGATCTCTGCATGATCATTCATTAATGCATATTTGACAAATGTACCGCCGATGTCGAATACCAGATACTGTTTCATAGAGGATTTCCTTTCCTTAAAACTTTATACTTATTATAGGCAATATTACCGAGGATGCCATCCCTTCGTACAGGTTTATGCGGAACGATCGCCTTGGCAAGCACCCCTTCATGTCCGAAAAACAGCCGTTCTTCGTGCAGATCCTCACCGCGCAGGATCTCTTCTCCCACCTCGATCGTGTTGGGAATGATCACCTTATCCACAACAGCCTCATCATGACAGACAAGACCTGTATCAAAACTATCATAATACATATCACGGAATGCCTTCAGATGATCGATATACTCTTCCAGGGAAAGCGATTCCTCCAGCATCATATACGTCATCCTGTTGCATGCGTCTGCCAGAAAGACCATCCGCAGCTCCTTCAGCAGCACACACATACTGCCGGGTGTATGACCGCCGAGAGATACCGCTCTGCACGTAAGACCGCCAAGATCGATCTCATCACCATCATGCAGGGACAGAAAACCCGTCAGCTTCTGCGGCACATATTCCTCTTCACGGAAATCATACTCCTCCCGCAGGACCCGCTTCACATACCAGATCCGTGTCTCCCGTGTACACCGCCTGTGGGCAAGCATCAGATCCAGCGGATTCAGATAAACGACAGGGAATACCCCTGCTCCTCCGGCATGATCCAGATGTCCGTGGCTGCACCATACCGTAAGCGGAAGCGATGTGATCTTCTTTATCTCTTCCCGGATATCCCCGAGACCGCAGCAGGTATCCATCAGTAATGCCCTGCGCTCTCCGAGAGCCAGAAAAGCATGTACCCCTGCCGCATCTGTGATCACATACAGGCGGTCATTCAGCGCTTCCGACGTATAATAAGCCATGACAGTATTATAGGTTATTTCGCATATCTGCACAATTCAGCGCATTGTGAATTAATTATCATAATCTCTTTACAACCCCTGCGGATATGGTATAATACGCTTGTATCGAGGGAGTAACTTACGATATATCGTTGTCGGATCGTCAGCACGATCGTATCCGGTCCGGCAGAAAAAGTGAGACTCGTACACGGTGGTGCCGTGTGCGGAACGTATGCATGATATCCGTATACGGAATCCCGTATACGGTTTTTGTTTATCAGGAGGAAAAAGAATGAACAAACTGGAAGGTTTCACCAATGCCCTGAAGAAGATCACCGGTAAGGCCCTGTGGATCATCCCCGCCGTGTTCCTGCTCATCTCTGCAGGTTCCGCAACGTACAGCGTACGTGAAGATGAACTGGCGGTCATTACCATGTTCGGACAGGTCATCCGCACCGATTCGGCAGGTCTGCACTTCCGCATTCCCTGGATCCAGGAAGTACACAAGGTGGATATGACCACACACGGTGTCGGCCTTGGCTATCAGGTGGAAAGCGGCGGACAGAATATCGATATCGATTCGGATGCCAAGATGATCACCTCCGACTTCAATCTCATCAATATCGACTTCTATCTTGAATACAAGGTCAGTGATCCGATTGCCTACCTGTTCAACACAAACGATCCCGAAATGATTCTGGCCAACGAAGCCCTCTCCTGTATCCGTGCCACCGTCAGTGACTATCCGGTTGATGAAGTCATGACCACCGGCAAGGGACAGATCCAGTCCGAGATCAGAGAGATGCTGCAGAAAGAACTGAGTGAAAAAAATATCGGTCTGCAGGTCGTCAATGTCTCCGTTCAGGATTCCGAGCCGCCGACAGATGAAGTCGCCAGAGCCTTCAAAGCTGTAGAAACCGCACGTCAGGGCCGGGAGACAGCCATCAATGACGCCAACAAATACAAGAATGAACAGATCCCGTATGCCGAAGCCGAAGCTGACCGCATCATCCAGGCTGCCGAAGCTGAGAAACAGGCAAGGATCGCCGAAGCCGAAGGACAGGCTGCCCGCTTTAACAAGATGTATGAAGAATACAGCAGATATCCGCTGATCACCAAGAAGAGAATGTTCTATGAGACGATGGAAGAAGTACTTCCTGAGCTCAAGGTGATCATCACCGACGGCAATACGCAGACACTGCTGCCGCTGGAGAGTTTCAATGACTGACGCAGGAGGAAAGACAATGAAGAAGAAATTATGGATCCTGATCGTGATCGTACTGCTTATTCTCGGATTTAACAGTTCCGCCTACTCTGTCCGCATGAATGAATACGCGGCCGTCAGACAGATGGGAAGGATCGTCCGCATCGATGATACACCCGGACTGAAGTTCCGTATTCCGTTTATCCAGACCGTACAGACCATCTCCGCCCGTACGATCCTCTACGATATTCCCGAATCCGATGTTATTACCAGAGACAAGAAGACAATGACAGCTGATAACTTCGTGCTGTGGCGTGTCGTTGACCCGATGGCATATATTCGTACGCTGAACGCCTCAAAAAACAGGGCCGAAGAACGTATCGAAGCAGCTGTATACAACGCCCTGAAGAATACGATCTCCTCAATGAACCAGGATGATATCATCGCAGCAACAGGTGAAAGACTGACAGGTCTGATCACAAACGAAGCCAACTCCGATATCGGACAGTACGGTATTGAGATCGTCACTTCTCAGATCAAGGTGCTGGGACTGCCCAACGACAACGAAGAAGCTGTCTACGAGAGAATGATCTCCGAACGAAACAACATCGCCGCAAGCTACATTGCCGGAGGTCAGGCAGAAGCTCAGAAGATCCATAACGCCACCGACAGAGAAGTCGCCGTACTGAAAGCCGAAGCCGAAAAACAGGCAGCCATCCTGCGGGCAGAGGGTGAAGAACAGTACATGCAGATCCTGCAGGAAGCCTACAACACCCCGGAGAAAGCCGAATTCTATGAATACGCACGTTCTCTGGATGCCATGAAAGAATCCCTCAGCGGGCAAAACAAGACGCTGATCCTGAGCAAGGATTCCGAACTGGCAAAGATCCTCTACGGCAACTAAATCATAACCACCCGTGAAACGGGTGGTTTGCTCTAAGGCTATAAGCCTATAAGTGCCAGCCAGCGCCTTAAGACGCTGGCTTTTCC
>CADBMY010000252.1 GCA_902795905.1 uncultured Erysipelotrichaceae bacterium | reverse complement strand
GATCAGAACCAGAGCGGTCTGTATATTCCAAATGAACTGCTGCTGGACTTTGCCCGCCGCCGTGTACTCGTTTATACTCCGGCAGAATACGCGATGGGCGGTGTCTATACCGTCGGTACTTTCCCGCTGTATACAACAGAAGAACTGATTGCCAAGGGACAGGCAATCGTTGAAGGTACATCATTGAGTGATAAACAGAAACAGACATACGGACTGGAATGATATATACCTGTGCATCGATTTAACCACACTGTCACAGTGTGGTTTTTGTTATACTTAACTTAGCGGAGGTGTTGGACCATGAAGAAGTATATCGGTATTGATCTTGGCGGTACAAATGTCAGAGCCGCGGTAATCACCGAAGAAGGGGAAGTATTATCTCAGATCAAGAGTCCCAGTTATGCACAGGAAGGCAGGGAAAGAGTACTTGCCAATATCAAGGAGATCGTCAGGCAGCTGGATGGCTGGCAGGAGTGTGCAGGCATCGGTGTCGGCGTACCGGGACCGTGTGATCAGAAGACAGGTTCAATGACACTGTCAACTAATCTTCCGGGTTTTGCAGGATATCCGTTTGCACAGGATCTGTCCGAAGAATTCGGCATGCCTGCCTATATTGAGAATGATGCCAATGTTGCAGGTCTTGCGGAAGCGCTTGTCGGTGCCGGCAAGGGGCTTCCCGTTGTTGAGTATGTAACGATCTCAACCGGGATCGGCGGTGCTCTGATCATTAACGGAAAGGTCATCTCCGGTAAACATGGCTTTGCGGGAGAGATCGCAAATATTATCATTGACCGCAGCCGGAAGAAGATAAACTATCTGGCAGCCGGTGCGGTAGAGAATGAAGCCAGCGGTACTGCCATTACCCGTAAGGGAAGAGAACTGATGCCGGAATTGAATATTCTTCATGCCGGTCAGGTGTTCGATCTTGCGGAAGCAGGGAATGAGGAAGCTGCACAGATCGTTGATCAGGTGGTCGGAGATCTTGCGCAGATGTTTGCGACGATCGCGGCTGTTGTCGACCCGGATATCTTCATCCTCGGCGGCGGACTGATGAAATCTGCTGACAAGTTCATGCCGAAGCTGAAGGAAATGTTTGATGAAGTCTCCCATGAGGCTCTGCATGATACACCGTTTGTTGTGGCAGAACTGGAAGAGCCGGGGATCATCGGTGCGGCTATGGTACCGCGCAGCCACGGGCACTAGGAGGACGCATAAATGGCTTTAAAGACATACAGGCTTACAGATGAACTGACCCGCAGGGAATTTGATTCCTACTGTATTATTCCGTCTTATATCGGTGCTGAGGAGGCTTCGGTTAAAGCAGAATACTTCGGAGAGATGTATGACAGTCCGGTCATGATCTCTACGCTGAGCGGACTGGACAATGTGAGTCTTTCCAAAGCTGCTGTAATGACAAATACACTGGATTGGAACGGTGTCATGCCGGTGGAGACGGGTCTTGCGATCCTGGAGACCGGAGTGCCGGCGATCCTTTCTTCCAAACCTCTTGCGGATCTGGACCGTATTCTGGAGATGATCAGACTCTATGCGGAACATGGGGCTAAAGGCTTTGTCATGGACGCAGACTTTATCTTTGACAATACCAGCGGATATTACCGCAATCACGAGAAGTTCGGTCAGATGGGCAGAAAGACCATAGATGATCTGAAGGCCATGGTCAATGCTTCATCACTGCCGATCATCGTCAAGGGTATTCTCGGGGTCCCGGATGCACTGGCATGTAAGGAAGCGGGTGTTAAGGGTATCGTTGCTTCCCATCACATGGGTGTCATGGAAACAGCTGTACCGCCGCTGCGGATGATCCCGCTGATCAGGCAGGCTGTCGGAGATGATATGTATATCTTTGCGGACTGCGGTATCCGTTCCGGGTGTGATGTCTTCAAGGCCCTGGCTTTGGGAGCTGACGGTGCGCTTGTCGGCAGACCGCTGGTGGAAGCTTTTGCGAAGGGTCCTGAGGCTGCTGCTGAGATTCTGGACAGATATACCAATGAACTGAGATACTACATGAGCATTACCGGTTCCGGAGATATCAGGCATATCAACAAAGAGGCAGTAATAAAGCTTTGAGAATACATACGGATGCGGAATATATGAATGGCAGTACACGTCAGCTGATCGTCTGCGGCATCACGATGGCGATACTCTGGAGTGTGCTCTTTACAACAGCTCTGCATAATTATGCAGGGATCGGCATAGGCATATGTTTCGCGGCAGTATTTACACTGCTGTTCAGAAGCAGTCGTGAAAAGAAGAACTGAGTTCTTCTTTTTTAACTGTTTTTGTTTATATGTTATCAGCAGAATGACATAAGTTTTCAGTGATGTATCGGTATAATATAAGAGCACAGGCGGAGGTACGGGTATGGAAAAGAGTAAATTTCCCTGGAAGATCGTTATTGCGGCAATGCTTATCCAGGGCGGTGCCATGGGTATTGTCGCAAATACACAGGGGATCCTGTTTTCGGCGATCATCAATGATCTGGGATTCCGGGCAGGTGATCTCTCTCTGTATTATCTGATCCGTTCCATCGTGTCGGCACTGACAGTTACGACAACGACCAGATTGTT
>CADBMY010000251.1 GCA_902795905.1 uncultured Erysipelotrichaceae bacterium | reverse complement strand
GACTTGGACAGTCCGTTAAACGTGATCACGGGCAGATCCGGAGCCAGATATGCGGCAGAATGATGTACCTTGCCATCCATGACAAGTCTGTCATAGATCTCATCCGCAAATACCAGCAGGTGATTCTCCCTGGCGATCTGCAGGATGGTCTTCATCGTCTCATCATCATACAGGACACCGGTAGGATTGTTCGGATTGATGATCAGGATCGCTTTTGTACGTTTGGTGATCTTTGCCCGGATATCCTCGGGATCAGGCATCCACCGGTTCTCTTCATCGCATCTGTAATAGACAGGAACAGCCCCGGCAAGATGCAGGGAATTGGACCACAGCGAGTAATTCGGACACGGTACCAGCATCTCATCACCGGGATCCATGACGGCCAGCACACTCATCTCTGCCATCTCGGAAACACCGTTGCCGATGAAGATATCCTCCGCCGTAGAATGTGAGAGACCCTTGCCTCTGTGATACTCAAGGATCGCACCTCTGACATCGGGCATACCCCTGGAATCGCTGTAGGCAACAGCTCTGTCCAGACCCTCCAGTAAGGCGCCTCTGACGCTCTGCGGAAGTGTAAAGCCAAAAGCTGCGGGGTTGCCGGTATTCAGCTTAAGTACAGGAATACCGCTGCTGATCATCCGCAGAGCTTCCTGGTACAGGGGTCCTCGTATA
Source organism: uncultured Erysipelotrichaceae bacterium (assembly GCA_902795905.1). Taxonomy (GTDB): domain Bacteria; phylum Bacillota_I; class Bacilli_A; order Erysipelotrichales; family Erysipelotrichaceae; genus Bulleidia. The sequence continues at coordinate 5,678 of CADBMY010000251.1, read as the reverse complement.
TCGGAATGGACAAGATCCATCCGTTCGGCATGTCTAATCATCATCTCACCTCGCTATAAGTATAGTATGATTTCTCTTCTTCACAAAGAATAATCTTAACTCCGGGTTACCTGTTACAATGAGGGGGATGAAACTGCCTGAAACATATGAAATACGCATGAAGAGTCTGCTTGGTGAAGAGTATCCGGCATACCTGCAGAGTCTTGAAGAACCGGAGACACTCAGTCTTCATATCAATACAGGGAAGATCTCTGCCGAAGAGTTCCGGCGGATCTCCCCGTTTGAACTTTCACCTGTGCCCTGGTGTGCCGATGCCTTCTATGTCCATGGAAATGTACGTCCCGGTACACATCCGTACTGGTATGCAGGTCTCTATTATCTGCAGGAAGCTTCGGCCTGCCTGCCGGCGGAAGTACTGCCTGTACAGCCTGGAGACAAGGTCCTTGATGCCTGTGCAGCCCTGGGCGGGAAGAGTGTGACATTAGCCGCAAAGCTGCAGGATACCGGTGTGCTGATCTCCAATGACATCAGTATCTCGAGGCAGAATGCGACCCTGAAGAATATACAGCGCTACGGAGCAGGGAATACCTATGTGACAGGAGAAGACCTGAACCGCATGGCAGAGCACTTTCCGGAATACTTTGACTGTATCCTGCTTGATGTCCCGTGTTCGGGAGAAGGCATGTTCAGGAAAGATCCGTCTCTGATCAAAGCCTGGGAAGAAAGAGGACCGCAGTACTTTGCAGAAATACAGAAGGAGATCGTCACTTCGGCACTGGGCATGTTACGGGAGGGAGGAAAGCTTGTCTATTCCACCTGTACATTCTCACCGGAGGAGGATGAAGAGATCATCCTGTACACGAAGAAGATCTGTCCGCAGTTACAGGTGCTGCCGATCAAAAGAGACGGTAACTTTGCGCATGGTATCCTGCCGGGGACAGAGAACTGTGTGCGCTTATATCCGCACAGACTGCAGGGAGAAGGTCATTTTACGGCCTTACTGCAGAAGGGGGAAGGAGAACGCACAGCATCTGTACAGAGCCATAGACGCAGAGAAAAGCTGCCGGAAGATATGACGATGTTTATGACACATATACATAAGCAGTATGATCCGAACAGGTTCATGATCCTGAAGGACAAGGTGCTGTACCTGCCGGAAGAGGAGCTTCCGTATACAGGTATGCGCACGGTACGTTCCGGGTTACTGTTTGGGACACTGAAAAAGGGAAGGTTTGAACCCTCCCAGCATCTGGCCATGTCGTTAAGTACAGAGACATTTGATCGTACTGTATCCTTCGCGGCAGATGATCCGCGGACGGAGAAATACCTGCGCGGTGAGACCGTGGAGACAGAGACAGACGGAAACGGCTGGGTGTTGGTATGCACCGACGGCTATCCGCTTGGCTTTGGGAGATGCAGCGGTACCGTGATCAAGAACCGGATCGATCCCGGTGTAAGAAAACTGTAGTTACAGTGTACTGATCTTCTTCAGCAGGGTATCGTAGAATTCTGTGACAGAGTGTTTCCGTAACAGTCCGCCTTGCAGGGACATATGATCATACGGATATACCGGCAGGATATTCCAGATTCCCGGTTCCGGGGTCTGATCGTATGTATATGCACAGGAAGGCTGATGGGAGGGAGCCATCGCTGAGATGGTATTCACAAGCCCGTCATTCTCCTGCCAATCTTTGCCAAGGGGAATACCTCCTCTGCTTCTGCCTTCATATACACCCATCAGGATGGAACTCTTCGTAAACATCGGTTCCATCTTTTTGTATACCGGCCGGTATGTACCATCAGGTTTCTTTGCGGAAGCACTGCAGGGAATGGAGAAGTAGTAGATATCCGAAGATACAGACAGCTTCCGGTTCAGTCTGTCTGCCTCATCGATATGCATGTCAAACGGCGCATAATCACGGCTGTCTCTGCCATCCTGAACAGGGGTGTTGCCTCTCGACATCAGTGCCGAAAGCCGGCGGCAGTGCCAGGGAATATGTACACTGTTCACATCAAAGTCAGGATCTTCATAGAGATCGTAGGCAGTCGTCCCGTTGTGCGGAGCAGCCAGGGTGATCAGGGCTTTGATCGGCCGTTCTTCGTTACCTCCCGCAAAGAAGCCGGAGAGTTCTTCTGCAGCTGTACAGGCACGTTCTTCCTCACATCCCTGCTTTACCAGGTGGGCAAACATGCGTACCGTAGCACCGCCGAACGAATGTCCAATCAGCACCAGGGGATGCTGTTTATCCCATGCCGGGATCAGCGGATCTGCAGAGAAGTCCTTCCCGTAACGGGCATGTCCGTATTTCTCGCTGTGGGCCTTGCCGTAGTCGGTAACCGTACCGGTCAGCTGTGCATAGAGTTCACAGGCTCTGTCCCAGGCACTTCCTCTCGGGGCAACAGAGGCCGCATATGCATGGTATCCGTTATCATTCAGATGTTTGATCAGGTCGCCGTTACGCATGCCCCAGTACGGCATACGCGCATACTGAGCATCGTATCTGCCCCAGCCTGAAAGACCATGCACAAAGATATAAGAGTACTCAGTATGATTCATCACTGTTTTCTCCTGCCTGAATATCTTCTGTAGATCATTGTCTGTTTGTACGAAGCAGAGGCTGAAGCAGGGAGATACAGTCTGACATATCCCTGCGGGATGCCAGAACGGTATACTCCGGCGGAAGCTTGGCAGTTCCCTCGATAAAGATGACAGAAGCACCGATCTCAAGGGCAGAAGAGACCCCGGAAAGGGAATCCTCAAAGACCAGCGGATGTTTCATGTTCATGACCTCTGCGGCTTTCCGGTACATCTCCTTCTTGGATACATATTCCCCGGTATCGTAGATGATCCGTGCCGGGTCAAACCACTGCCTGAGGGAGAACCACTCAACAAAGAAATCGATATTCTCCCTGATCGAAGCACTGACGATCGTATACGGGATGTTCTGTTTCTGCAGCCAGCCAAACAGTTCCTCTGCACCGCCGGTAAGACGTGCACGAGGTACTGCCTCACGCACCATCTCACGGTAGTACGCTTCCTTGCGCAGAGACAGAACTTCCCGCTCTTCGTAACTGAGCGTATCCCCGGACATCCGGCGCAGGATCTCCTGATTCGGCAGTCCTGCATATACCGAGGTAAACTCCTCCGCGCTCATGTCATAATGAAACGATTCCCGGGCGATCCGGGCAAAAGCTTTGATATGATAGGGCGTATCCTGTAGCAGGGTACCGTTAAAGTCAAAGAGAACACCATCAAACATATCTGTATTATACCTTGGGAACAGACAGCCTGTGTACATACCACGTATGCAGAAGTGATGCGGACAGGATGATACAGAGCAGGTAGAAGAGATTGCCCGCCGTGATCCCGATATGATGACTGATCAGGGAGAAGACAGGCTGGGTATTCTCGAAATACGGAGAGATATAGAAGAAATATGTATACTGTGCAGGGTCGAGGTGATGCATGAATACATTCAGAAGATAGGCGATCCCGGCAGAGAGGATGAACAAGATACCAGCCCCGCGGATATCTCCGCCTGCTTTCGTCATATAGCGCAGGGACAGCAGAGACAGGATGATCATCACGGTATGATAGAGAAAACCATGCATGGTCAGAAGAACCTGCGGACGTAACATATCCTCCGGATACAGTAAAGCCAGGATCCCGGCAATCATCAGGTACGTGGACTGAAAGGATGCCAGTATTCTCTTTATGCGAACAGGGACAAACGGAAAGATCACACTCACATACATCGACAGTGAACAAAGCTGAAACGGAAAGTACGCAAAGACATACTTCCCGTCATAGAGAAACAGGCAGAACTGCTGTTTCCATATCTCCGCCACACACAGACCAAGACCGCAGATACCGATGATCCGCACAAGCTTATCTTCCGAAAGACCATAAGACTTCCTCCATGTCAGTAGTGCCATGATGAAAGTCACACCCAGCATGGTCAGGTGAAACATTCCGTACATTTGCGGTGTATGTGAGAAACACAGATCCATAAGTTCCGTGTGCGCAGAGGGTATTCTTCCTGACTGAGGAAGCGGTCTGCACATGTTTGACCTTTCATGTTTATTATACAAAGAAACCCGGTCAGGACAGTCACTCAGAAATCTGCGGAAACAGTATAATGATAGTGAGGTGAGAGGTATGCATAACGGAGCGGTAAGGATCGGCAGTACGATGATGGATTATGTCTGTTTCGGCAAGGGAGAGAAGAAGCTGGTAATGCTGCCGGGGCTTTCTGACGGACTGGCAACCGTACGCGGGAAGGCGCTTCCCCTGTCGCTGTCATACAGGATATTCTCAAAGGACTACACGGTATACATGTTCAGCCGCAAACGCCAGATGCACACGGGATATACGATCAGGGAGATGGCAGAAGATCAGGCGCAGGCAATGCGTGCGCTGCATATTCAGCAGGCAGATGTCCTCGGTGTATCGCAGGGCAGTATGATCGCACAGTATCTGGCCATTGATCATCCCGAGCTTGTACGGAAGCTTGTGCTGGCCGTACCGGCAGCCCGTGTCAACCCGGTGATTGAGAAGAATCTGTCACGCTGGATCAGCTATGCGGCCGACGGGGAGTACGGGAAACTGATGAAAGATACAGCCGAAAAGAGCTATACGGGAGAGAATCTCAGAAGATACAGCAAGATCTCCGGACTGCTTGGCAAGGTATTCCACCCGAAGGAGGCAGACAGGTTCCTGATCAATGCCGAAGCGATCCTCACATTCAATGCCCTGGATGAACTGGATCAGATCACCTGTCCGACATATGTGATCGCCGGCGGAGAAGATAAAACAGTAGGCACGGAAGCTGCTTATGAGATCTACGAGAGGATCCCGCACTGTACCTTTGGGTATTATCCCGATTACGGACATGCGGTATATGAGGAAGCCAAAGACTTTAACGAAAGAGTCTGTCACTGGCTGATGAAGGAATAACAGAGAAGAAAGACATGAAGACACTGGTCGTCTATTTCAGTGCAGAAAGCGGCACAACCAGAAGAGCGGCAGAGAAGCTGGCAGAGAATATCCATGCGGATCTCTTTGAGATCGTACCGGAGAAGCCCTATACAGCCGCAGATCTCAGGTATACCAATCCTCTGGCCCGATGCAACCGTGAGTTCTTCGGCAAAAAGAACGCAGCGGTCAGCGGGACAGTGGATCACTTTGAAGACTATGATACCGTACTGATCGGCTTCCCGATCTGGTACGGATGTGCACCCAACGTGATCAATACATTCTGTAAGGCATATGACTGGACAGACAAGAAGATCGGTCTGTTTGCGACATCGGGCGGCAGCGGGATCGGCAAGACACAGGAAAAGCTTCAGCCGTACATCCGAGGAGCAGAGATCCTCAGCGCTGTACGCTTTGACGCAGACGATGCCGAAGGAATGAAGAAGTGGGCGGAAAGCCTGCAGAAATAGCAGGGTATACAGACATGGAGTGTACTGCCGGAGAAGCAGTGCACTATTCTTTTTCGTGTATCTCAGTGCAATGTCAGAATGAAGAGAAACCATATGACTTTCCGTAGATGCAAAGGTGTCGGGTATAATAGTATTAGTTCGAAATACCGGGATATGGAGAGGGAACATAATATCATCCATAATACGAAGAGTGCCTATGAAGGAAATGAATATTCAGAAACTCGACAGAAAGG
>CADBMY010000250.1 GCA_902795905.1 uncultured Erysipelotrichaceae bacterium | reverse complement strand
CCTTCCTTGATCTGCGGGATGATCACCTTCCAGAGAGCCTGAATCGGCGTACAGCCAAGATCCAGAGCTGCCTCGGCAATATTCGGATCAAGACTTCTGAGCTTAGGCATGATCGACAGGATCACATACGGTATACAGAATGCGATATGTGCCAGCACCATGGTCGTAAACCCGGTCTTGATGCGCAGTGATGTAAAGAACAGCATGAAGCCGATTGCCGTAACGATATCAGGATTCAGCATCGGCAGGTTATTGACCTGATTGATAGCTTCTCTGACGATCCTGCGGCTCTTGGACATACCAATCGCTGTGATCGTACCTACGATCGTAGAGACAACGGTCGCGATCACCGCACATGCTACCGTATACCAGATTGCTTCCATGATCGTCCGGTTGGCAAACATCTTGCGGTACCATTCGAGGGAGAAGCCGGTAAACTTTGTCAGTGACTTCGAACTGTTGAAACTGAAGAACACAACATAGACGATCGGCAGATAGAAGAACAGCATGATCAGTGCAACATAGAGGCGTTCGTGAAGTTTTGTCTTCTTTTCCATCAAGCTTCCTCCTCCTTTGCACTGACATCCAGTTTTCTGGTGATATACATGCTGATCAGGATAATAATTGCCATGATCATACTGATGGCGGAACCAAAGTTCCAGTCACCGGTCTTGATAAAGTAGTCTTCGATCAGGTTACCGATCAGCACATACTGTCCGCCGCCCAGCAGCTTCGGGATAAAGAAGCTTGAGACCGCCGGCAGGAAGACAAGTGTAATACCGCTGACAACACCGGAGAGTGAAAGCGGAAGCGTTACTCTGAGGAATGTCTGGGTGCTGTTGGCGCCAAGGTCGCTGGCAGCCGTGAGCAGAGCCGGATCGATCTTGGATAAGGAAGTATATACCTCCAGGATCATAAACGGCAGAAAGTTATAGACCATACCAACATATACACGCATCTCACTGGAGAGATCCACATAGCCGAGCAGACCGCGCCATGCATATGTACGCACAAGCATGTTGATCCACATCGGCATCGTCACAAGCAGGATCATGATCGCCTGTGTATTCGGTTTGAATTTAGCAAAGATATATGCTGTCGGATAACCGAGAGCAATACACACGATCGTGGTGACAAAGGCCATCTTCAGGCTGCGCCATAATACGTTCGGAAAGATCGAATCCTGGAAGAACCGCAGGAAATTGCCGATCGTAAACTGAAAGGTCAGAACATCATTCCCCTGTGTCGTGAATGCATAGAGTACGATCATCAGCATCGGAGCGATGATCATGACTGCCATCCATACAAGATACGGGTAAGCCATCTTGCTGAAGCCCTTCATTTTCAGGAACCCATCTTTCTCATGACATGGATATCTTCAGGATTCCAATTCAGACCGACACGCTCACCTTCCACGTGATGATCCGTTGTTTCCACCTTGAGCTCACGTCCCTGTGTGGAGAATGTGATCGGATAATCACCTTCGGTAATATTCTCATCGTCAAAGTCATACTTTACATCCCAGATCTCTACCTTGGAATCATCTTCCAGGTTCCATGCGGCCGCATCAGCCCAACGGATCAGATCTGTATCAAGAGCCAGAGACTCCTTGATCTCGTCTGCACTTCTGTAGAAATCAAAGGCCTGGATCGCTTCTTCGTTAGCCTGGTCTTCGATCGCATTCGGCTTGACGACGTAGATCTTGATCGAGATCTCCGTGCCCTTGTCTGTCGCAAACCGACAGTCGTATGTACCGACTTCGTTCTTTACGTCATATTCCACCTTGGACAGGGATACATCTTCGTCATCGTCTGTCCAGGCCTGGGCATTGGCTCTGGTAATCACTTCCGCTGCTGTCAGGGAAGGAACATCCTCCAGGTCCATATAGAAGCTGGAAGCACTGATCTTCTCATGTGCTTCGGCATTTGTCACGTCGCGGGCCTTGATCACATGCATGGTTACAGTCTTGGAAGTACCGGAACTTGTCTCAACGATGACTTCGTAGTGGACACCCTTGAACAGTACGGACTTGACTTCACCGTTCAGCTTGCCCTGATTGCGCGGTACGATATCGATATCTTCGGGACGGATCATGATATCTACAGGTTCATTCTCACGGAAGCCCTTATCGCCGCATTCATAGCTGACATCATCGAAACTGACCAGATTGTCCCTGATCATCGTACCGTCGATAATATTGGAATCACCGATGAATCTTGCACAGTATTCATTGACCGGTTCGTTGTAGATATCCAGCGGTGTGCCGATCTGTTCGATCTCACCGTCTTTCATGATCACGATCTTATCCGACATCGTCAGAGCTTCTTCCTGATCATGGGTAACAAACACGAAGGTAATACCGACTTCCTTCTGGATCTGCTTCAGTTCCAGCTGCATCTCTTTTCTCAGATTCTTATCCAGAGCACTCAGGGATTCATCAAGAAGCAGAACTTTCGGTTCATTGACCAGGGCTCTCGCGATTGCTACACGCTGCTGCTGACCGCCGGACATCTTCGTGACATCTCTGTGCTCAAAGCCTTCAAGACCGACCAGAGAGATCATACGTGCAACTTTCTGATCAATGATATCCTTGGGCTGTTTCTTGATCTTCAGACCAAACGCAATGTTCTCATACACATCAAGGTGCGGGAATAAAGCGTAATGCTGGAATACTGTATTTACATCTCTTTTATAAGAAGGTGTCTGGGCGATATCCTCACCGTCCATGATGACATGTCCCTCATCCGCATCCAGAAAGCCGGCGATGATACGGAGCAGTGTCGTCTTGCCGCAACCGGACGGTCCCAGCAGTGTCACAAATTCGTTCTCGTTAATATCAAGTGAGATATCCTTAAGCACCACCTGACTGCCGAATGTTTTCGTTACATTTTTAACCTGTATCAATTTTTTCATCATACCCCTCAGCTTTCTAGAATATCGGCGGTGTACTGATCCACAGTATCACTGCCTTTTTTGTACTGCGATTGTATAGGTAATGTTCCTCATTCCCCTTGATGTAGAACGTTTCTCCCTTTTTTACCGTAATACCTTTGGGATCATCACTGCGGCAGAGGGAGATCCTTCCGTTGATCACATAGCCGAGCTCTTCACCTTCATGCGGAGGAATGACCTGTGATCTGCCCTGCGGATCGATCTCCAGCAGGATCGGTTCCATCGCATTCTTCTGGGCGTTGGGAACGATCCAGTTGATCGTATATTCATCCTGTTCATCCACAAAGGTATCCTCAGCCGTAAAGACGATCTGTCCTTCATCCTCTTCCGCAAAGAAGCGCGACATCGTCGTCCCGAGTGCTTCGGTAATATCCTCAAGCGTCTGGATCGACGGTGAAGCCAGATTTCGTTCCAACTGTGACAGATATCCCTTTGTCAGCTCCGTTCTCGATGCCAGTTCTTCCAGCGTAAGATTTCCTTTGATTCTCAGCTGTCTGATTCTCTTTCCGATCTCCATATACCCACCAAATAAAAATCCCAAAGAAATTATATATAACATCTTTGGGAATGCAAGTAATTTTAAACAAAAAGTTTAATTATTTTAAACCTCAGAGCTTTGACGCTGCTTCTTCGTCAAGAAAGACATAGACTTCCGGATGATCCTGCAGAATACTTGCCGGGCAGTCTGTCGTCTTCGGACCCTTGATCATACCCCATACAGCATTCGCTTTATTGGCTCCGGTAGCGATCAGGATGATCTTCTTTGCACGCATGATCGAAGCCAGACCCATGGTTGCGGCACTGGTCGGAACCTGATTGATATCATTGTCGAAGAATCTGGCATTATCACGTCTTGTCTGCTCTGTCAGTT
>CADBMY010000249.1 GCA_902795905.1 uncultured Erysipelotrichaceae bacterium | reverse complement strand
GGCAATAAACGTCGGGATGACCAGGATCGTCGATACCAGTATGATCTGTGCCGCCAGATCCCCGTCACCCTTCATCTCCACACTCATCGCATAAGACGATACAGCGATAGGACCGCCCATCAGCACCAGAATACTGACCAGTACAGCCTCCCGATACCCCAGCATGACTGCGCCTGTCAAAGCAATCAGCGGCAGTACGATCAGCCTGACGAAACAGAAAACACTCAGTATCTTCGCATTCTCCCTTAGCGAAGAAAACTCGAAGAGACCGCCGAGGACGAACAGTGCTAACGGTGTCGTCATGCGGTTGGCTGTGGTCAGCACATTCATGACCATGGACGGCAGGGAGATGTGCAGAAGCTGCAGGAAGATCGCCGCCAGTGCTGCCATGATCATCGGGTTCTTCAGCACATGGATCACCGTATGCGCAAGATCCGACTTCTCTCCCGAATATCTCTCCAGGATCAGTGTCGCTGCCAGATTAAAGTACGGCACGAACCACGCAGCCAGTAAAGACGGTATACCCGCAGCCGCATCCCCGTAGATACTCTGTACAAGCGGCGGTCCCAGGATAACAAAGTTTCCCCGGATCAGATCCTGGACGATAACACCCTTCTTACTGTCCGGAAGTGATGATCTTCTCATCACCAGCATGCCCACCAGAGCCGTCGCCGTGATGCACACAAAACAGTACAGGATCAGCTTCGGATCCATCATTGAACGCAGATCGGCACTGACAATATTCATGAACAATGTCAGCGGCAGACTGAAACGGAAGACAAAACGGTTGAATTCACGAAATGACTGTTTGGATATCATCCCCGTTCTTCCTGTCAGCACACCCAACAGAATCATGGCGGTGATCGGAAGAATCGCATTGACCGCAATCACAAAACTGCCCATATCCGCTGCTCCTAATATCTAAATTCCAGATGATCTGCCGGCAGCGGCTTCGCTTTCAGCACACTGCTGATCCAGGGACCATAGTTCGTATTCTTCAGGGCTGCCATCATATCCCCGTAGTACGGATCATTCCTGATCTCCCCGATATGATCACCAACGGTACCATCTCCGTACCAGGCAAAATATCTCATCACCAGATCCAGTACACCGTCTACTCTTGCAGGATCTGTGCCTTCTCTTTCGCAGATACTGCGGAAGACTTCCCGCATCTCCTCATTGCGCTGATTCTCCTTCTTCAGAATACCGCTGAGAATATCAGCGTCCATCCTGGCCAGATCCGCAGCCTCCGTATGATATACAAAGTCTCTGTCATAGCACTCCAGCACACCCAGTGTATGCGGACGCATCATGGTCATGCCGGAGATGATCTCATACATCTTCTGCTTATGCAGGATCACCTGATTGTGCTGATGCCCGCTGAAGCACAGCTCCACCCCGTATTCCTTCAGCAGTTTGTACAGATCATTATTCTGTATCCGGTAGTATCCGCGGCTGTCTTCGGTCAGCACACTGTGGTGTGACAGGAAGATGATCTTATGCCCAAGCTTCTTCTGTATCTTCAGCTGTTCCTTCAGCCAGGTCATTGTCGAAGCCGGAAAAGAACCGCCTACCCCTCTTGTGCAGTAACTGTCATCCATCGCAAAGAAGACCGTATCATTGACTGTCTTGATATAACTCAGCGTCTCGGCATCTCTTTCTTCCGGTTCCAGCAGCGGGAAGTAGAGCTCTTCATACATCTCTTTCGTACAGAGATCCTTGTCATGATTGCCCGTTGTCAGGATCACCGTGATCCCGGCATCCTTCATCTTCTGCAGAATATCCGTCAGTGCGATGATATCTTTACGTCTGCCGCTGTTTGTATTATCTCCGGTCATGATAAAAACATCCGGTTTCATTTCAATGACCTGTGATGTCATGGCTTCCGTTACCTGCCGGGCATAATACATTGCCGGTACGATATCCCCGTTGACATTCGGCTGTACCGTGAAATGAAGATCCGAAGTAATGACTGCCCGCAGTGTTTCCTGTTCATATCTGTTACCCATACATGCGCACAAACCAAGCGACAGCACTGCCGTGATCAGCAGTCTGCTAAACTTCAAAGTCGAAACAAGCCCGTACAGCCGTTACCGGTACGATCAGTTCATCCTTGACCTTCACATGGGCAGGATGTCCGGCATAATACGCAAGAGCTTCTGTATCTGTTACTGTTGAGTCCAGCATGATATCAAAGTTGGAAGTCGGCAGTCCCTCCGTATATACATGGATATCTGTAAGACCCTCGATCTTCCCTGCCAGTCCCTCAAGACCAGCCTTGATCTCTGCTGCACACTGCTGTTTCTGTTCTGATGACAGTTCCTCTTTGAATTTCCAGAGAATGATATGCTTAACCATAACTGTTACCTCACTGCAGATATTATACCAAGGATATGTCTCTGCGTGTGTCATTGCGAAGCACCCGTTACAGGCAGTAAAATAACAGTAACAGATAACGGGAGAATACTATGAATAAGCCTATCGTGATCGGTATCGCCGGCGGCAGTGCTTCCGGCAAAACATCTATCGCCAGAAGGATCCAGGAGACCTTCGCAGACCGTAAATCGGTACTGATCATCCGTCAGGATGACTATTATAAGGATCAGGCCAGCAAGCCCATGGAAGAGCGCATCAAGACCAACTACGATCATCCGTTTGCGTTTGACAATGACCTGCTGATCGAGCATATCCATGCCCTGCTGAACGGACAGACGATCCGCAAGCCTACATATGACTTTGTGCATCATACCAGAAGTGATATCACGGAGACGGTCAATCCTGCCGATGTCATCATCCTGGAGGGACTGTTCGTACTTGAAGATGCCAAGCTCAGGGAACTGGAAGCCATCAAGATCTTTGTCGATACAGCCGCCGATATCCGCTTTATCCGCAGACTGTTAAGAGATGTCAACGAAAGAGGCAGATCCCTGGACTCTGTTGTCAACCAGTATGTCGATACCGTCAGAGTCATGCATGAGCAGTTTATTGAACCAACCAAGAGATATGCGGATATCATCATCCCTGAGGGAGGATCCAACACTGTTGCGATCGACCTGCTCTGTACCAAGATCAACAGTATCATCCACCAGCCGCTGTAGGAGGGTAT
>CADBMY010000248.1 GCA_902795905.1 uncultured Erysipelotrichaceae bacterium | reverse complement strand
ACAACGTGACGGTCGCTTCCTTCACCTTCACTCTCGGTGCGGATGTTATGCCAGTTGTTCAGTGTCTTGTGGATGACTTTTCTCTCATCATTGGGCATCGGATCAAGGGATGCGTCAACGTGGGATCTCTGTACCTGCTTAGCCGTTCTCTTGGCTGCAGATGCCAGTCTGTGATATCTGTCTTCCTTGTAGTTATTGACATCTACGAGGACATCGATACGCTTGCGGAATTCAGAGTTAACTGCTCCTCTCAGGATCGTATTGAAGGCAGACAGTGTCTTACCGTTTTTACCGATCAGGATAGCGTTATTCTCAGCATTCAGACGTACGATATATCCGTTGTCCTTCTCTTCAATAGCAGCTTCCAGATCCTGGTCGATACTTGTGAAGAAATCACCGAGATAGTCAAAGATGAATTCCTTGATATCATCCTGACAGTAGACATCTGCGGATACGGAGGAACCGATACCGAGGATGCCCTTCTTTTCTTCCGTGATGAAGTATGTCAGTTCTTCGGGTGTTACACCCTTCTCTTCAGCTGCAATACTCAGCAGCTCTTCCAGTGTTTTCGCTGTGTAATTCTTCATATCCGCCTCCTACGCCTGCTTGTTGGCAATGATCTTCTGTACGAGCAGTGTCTTTGCGACAGTGACGAGAGAGTGGATCGCCCAGTATACGCTCATGGCTGCAGGCCACATCAGACCGAACATGCAGATCATCAGCAGCATTGAATACTGCATTGTCTGCATCTGTGACTGCTGTGAAGAGACTTCCGGACGGCGGTGATGCTTGGCGGCTTCTTCTTCAGCTTTCTTCTTTGCCAGCCACTGCGGCAGCTGCATGCTCAGGAACTGGCTTCCTGCCATGACGATGAAGAGAATAATATACATGAAGTTGCCGGTGCGGAAACCTGCCATCGGAGATACGTTCAGATCCATACCCAGGAACGGAGTGCTCTTGATCACGGCAGCTCTCTGTACCGCATGATACATGGAGATCAGGATCGGGAACTGCAGGAATGTGATCAGGATGGTTCCGAAAGGATTGATGTTGTACTTCTTATACAGAGCCTGCATCTCGTTTGCCTGACGCATTCTGGACGCATCGTCTGTCTTGCCTTCATATTTTCTCTGGATCTTCTCAAGCTGAGGCTGGATGTTCTGCATCTGCTGCTGAGCGATCTGCGAACGGATCGTAAAGACCATAAGCAGGGCATTGACCAGGATCGTCAGGACGGCAATTGCTGCACCTACACCCATGATCGGTGTCGCATGGTTCAGGAACTGTGCCATCGGCCAGACCAGCAGAGCCGCAAAGAAGCTCTCATTCTGCATCGTTTCACCGAATGTTGTTGAGACTTCGATCAGTTTGATCGTACCGTCTTCGTTCATCGGCATACGGCAGCCTGTAGCTGTGCTGACAAGGAAGAATATACATGCCAGAACAGCTATTTTTTTGATATTTGCAGGGATTTTCATAAGGTCTCCTTAATATATACGAACTACATTTTAGCTTTTATGAGCAGTTTTTCCAAGTTATTTTTATTGGTCCTGTAATCGTGCTCAAGATAGCCGAATCTGAGGATGATAATGATATCCAGAGATGCACTGCTGAAATCGATCAGTTCCTGACACATCATGCGTACCTGACGCTTGTACAGATTGCGGTCTACAGCGTGTCCGATCTTCTTCGGCAGGGTGATCCCTACCCGGCTCTGTTCTTCTTTCTTAGGTACGTAATAAAGGACAAAACTGTGATTGACCACTTTTTTGCCGGTATGGATGAGTGTCTGGAACTCATGTTGTTTTCTGACTCTGTTTATCTTTTTCATATTTAAGAAAAAGGCCACCCTGCGGTGGTCTTATTTAAGCAGAAAGTACTTTTCTTCCTTTTGCCCTGCGTCTGGCAAGGACCTTACGTCCGCCGACAGTGCTCATGCGAGCCCTGAAACCGTGGGTCGTTTTATTTTTCCTTTTGCTCGGCTGGTATGTTCTTTTCATTCATGCCACCTCCGTTTATATAAGAACAATGCTTTTATATAATAATGACCTGCATGTGAAAAGTCAACGAAAACAGCACAGCAGCCTTTTAAAAAACATATTCTGTGTGTCTATTTAATATGATAAGTGTATAGATGTACCGTTTGATGCGTTCACATCATGTGAAATACAGTGTAGTATAATGGAACGGGAGGAAGTTGTTATGTATTTTATCTTTGTGCTGTTTATGATCTATATGATCTTCCGCACATGGCTGCAGGTACGCCGCAACGGTGAGACAAATAAGATCATGAGGATCATGGATCACTTTCAGGATGAGGAACAGTTCTTTACCCTGGCTGATGAGGTGATCAGTACCAACCCGAAGCCGGAGTTTCAGAATAAGGCAAGAGTGCTGAGAATCTTTGGTGATGCCAACTACAGGCGTCATGAAGATTTTATGAAGGATCTCGGAGAACTGGATCTGCAGGCACTGTATATGAAGAATAATCAGGTCAATCTCGAGTATAACGAAGACAGTTTCTTTTATCTGTTTGCGGCAATTGCGAACAAGCTGTATTCGATCGGAGATACGGAGATGATCGCACCTCTGTATGAGAAGCTGGACCAGCATACAGCTTTGGACAGACTGCTGATCTCGAAGATCGGTCATGAAGCGAAGAAGTTCTATCTGAAGGAAGATGATTACGGAAAGAAGTTCTTTGAGGATATGCTTGAGGGTGAGTATGCCGGTTATGTATATAACAAACAGCTGATCGGTATATATAAGAGTATTGTGACTTCCTT
>CADBMY010000247.1 GCA_902795905.1 uncultured Erysipelotrichaceae bacterium | reverse complement strand
CATGATATCGGTATAACTGCGGAAGTCCTGTCCTGCTGTAGGCTCATCGAGCACCAGAATATCCGGTTCCAGTGCCATCATCGAAGCTACCGTCACACGTTTCTTCTGTCCGTAGCTGATCGAATCAACAGGCCAGTTTCTCATACGGTACAGACCGCAGGTCTCAAGCGCGACTCTGACCTTCTCCGCGATCGTCGCTTCGGGTGATTTGCGCAGTGTCAGCGCCAGTCCCACTTCATCCTTGATGATATCCTTGACCAACATCGTATTCGGATCCTGCATGACATAACCGACAATCTCACCGATCTCCTTGACACTCATGGAGGAAGTATCCTTACCTTTAACCTTGATCGTTCCGCTGCTGGGACGGATGATTCCGGTCAGCAGTTTTGCGGCAGTGGACTTACCGGCACCGTTCTTACCGATAATGGCGATACGTTCTCCGCGTTTGACTTCAAAGCTGATATCTTCCACAACATTGGTTATCCCGTCGTAGGAGAACGACACATTCTCAAACGAGATCACCGGTTCATTGTGATTCTCCGTGACGGTTTCTCTTTCTTCGGTAAAGAATGTCTTCAGTTTTCTTTCATTCTCCGGGGTAAACTCCAGCGCCTGCAGATCACAGAGATTCCGGTTGCCCTCCAGCGTGCATCCCGCGTACTTCATCGCCGTAATGTACAGCGGTTCACGGATACCGCCTTTCTGCAGAAGATCAGACTTCAGCAGTTCATCCGGAGTTACATCCGCGGTGATCGTTCCGTCTGTCATCAGGATGACCCGATCCACCGACCTGTACAGCATATCTTCCAGTCTGTGCTCAACAACGATCACGGTACGGTCTTCATCCCTTGCCAGGTCATCGATCAGTTCCACAGCTGTCATCCCCATCTGCGGATCGAGAGCTGCCAGCGGTTCATCAAAGATCAGTACATTTACATCATTGCCGAAGACACCGGCAATAGCGACCTTCTGTTTCTGTCCGCCCGAGAGCTGGAACGGTACATGACTGACAAAATCACGCATGCCCACCATGCCGAGATTCTTATCGATAAACGGAAACATCTCCCGTCTCGGCATCATGTCATTTTCCATGACAAAGGCAACATCTTCGCCGACAGTAAGACCGACAAACTGTGCGTCACTGTCCTGCAGGACGGTACCTACGGTATTGGAAAGCCGGAAGATCGAAGAGTTTTTCGTCTCCTGTCCGTTTACCGTACAGCTGCCGGTGATCTCTCCCTCAAAGGAGAAAGGTATCAGACCGTTGATACAGTTGCATAATGTGGACTTACCGCTGCCGGAAGCTCCCAGAATCAGGATCTTCTGCCCGGGATAGATCTCCAGGTTGATATCGTGCAGGGTTGGATTCTTCTGTGTTTTATAACGGAATCCAAAGTCCTTGAATACGATGATAGGTTCCTTCATATATTCACCTTTCTATAAACGAAGAATGCTTCCGCAGCGCGGAAGCACACCGTCAGCGACAGGCCAAAGCTTTCGCTTACGGTCTGTATCAATACACTGATTACTCTTCTTCAGAGAGGTTTGTACGGCTCTTATACCTGTTGGCAAGCAACTTGATCACCAGAATACCGATCACGCCTTCCACCAGGATATTACCTATACTTGCGTAGAGGCCCTGCAGCAGAGAAACATTCATGTCGCCTCCCTCAAAGACAACTGTAAGAACCTGAGCTACAACACCGAAGGCAAGCGCATTGCCGACAAGGATGCAGATGATGTAGATGACCATATGCTTGACTTCAAAGACACCTTCTGTAATGTATGCGCCGTAGAGAGGCAGAGCACCGATGAACAGTGCCGCCACAGCGTTGGCAATCGACCATGCCGGATACATGCCCCAGCCGCCGATCAGGTCAGCGATCACATTGCCGACACCTGCCGCAACAGCTGCCGGAACCGGACCGTACATAGCACCGACAACGACCGGAACGATCATCGCCGTAGTCAATGAAGTGTTTGTGAAGATAGGAATACCGCCGTAATTCATCAGCACACCGAATAATGCAGCACCGATGGCGACAGTTACGATCGTTCTCGTATTCCATTCGCCGAGAAGTTTACTTCCAAAACTCTTTTTACTCATAATCCCCTCCTGTGTTATACAAGTATAACAACAAGAAAAGTATACACCCGCAGACAAGTCTTACGTAAGATATATGCGTTTTTGGTATGATTTTTGGCATGTACCGATGCTTCTGCACTGTGTTTTTTATCTCATTGTCTATTTCCACACATGATAAAATACAGATGAGGGTAAATACAATGACACTTGAAGAAGCTATCATGCACAGACATTCCGTACGTTCCTATACGGCAGCTCCTCTGCAGGAGGAAGACAGACATAAGCTTGAAGTTCTGATCTCACAGATCAACGAAGATAGCGGGCTGCACATCCAGTTGATCTGCGGACAGACCGATGCGTTTAAGGGACTTCTGGCCCACTACGGCGGTTTCCGCAACGTGCAGAACTACATTGCCCTGATCGGTCCCGATACACCCGAGCTGGAAGAGAAATGCGGCTATTACGGCGAGAAGATCGTTCTTGAGGCAGAGATGATGGGTCTTGGCACATGCTGGGTCGGCGGTACATACAGGAAGAATAAAGCCCGCTATGATCTGGCGGAAGGTGAAAAGTGTGCCCTGATCATCAGTATCGGCTATCCCGCTCAGGAAGGCAGAGCACACCGCTCAAAGAAACCGGAAGAAGTATCCAACATGACGATCGAGAGTCCGGCCTGGTTCCGCAAGGGTGTCGAGTATGCATTACTTGCGCCGACAGCGATCAACCAGCAGAAGTTCTATCTTGAACTGAAAGACAATAACAAAGTACGTATTACCGGAAAGAACGGTCCGTTCTATCAGTGTGATCTTGGCATTGTAAAGTATCACTTTGAGATCGGGGCCGGCGAACATTTTACATGGGAGGTATAAACATGTCCGCAATTGAAAAAGTATGCACATTCTTAAAGGAAGCCGGAACTTACTATCTGGCTACCGTCGAAGGCGATCAGCCGAGAGTTCGTCCCTTCGGCACCGCACACATCTTTGAAGGCAAGCTGTACATCCAGACAGGCAAGGTAAAACCTGTCTCCAGGCAGCTGGCAGAGAATCCGAAGTTTGAGATCTGTGCCTTCAAGGACGGCAAGTGGCTGCGTCTCTCCGGTAAGCTCGTAGATGATCCTAGACTCGAAGCCAAGGTATCCATGCTGGAAGCCTACCCGGGTCTCAAGAACAGATATGACGCTGCCGATGACAACACCCAGGTCCTGTATGTCGAGGACGCTAAAGCAGTCTTCTCCTCGTTTACCGAGCCGGAAGAAACACTGACTTTCTGATCCATGTAAAGAACTCTGTATACAGGGTTCTTTTCATTTTGTCCGTATAGCCAAAGCAATCTATCTGGTTTACAATTTTCACTAAGAGAGACCTGATATGAAAAAGAAGAATATTGTATACCTGCTGGTACTGGCTGCCGTACTGATCGCCATGAATATGCGCCACCGTTCCTTTCAAACTTCCGATATGAGCGGTTATGAAGGCTTTACGGATACCGATCATGTCTATATCGATATGACGGTGGAAGACATGGTAAAAGCCATGGATGCGGAGAGTACGATCATCGTTTACTTCGGCTTTGATCACTGTCCCTGGTGCATCGAAGCTGTACCGGTGCTGAATGCAGTGGCCAAGACATATGACACCAAGGTCGGCTATATCAATACCAGACTGAAGAGTGAATGGAAGTCCAATACCGATATCGATGATTATGACAAGGTCGTGGAATACCTCGGTGATCATCTGGACTATGACAGTGACGGAGTAAAACATCTGTATACGCCGCACGTCTTCTTCATCAGGAAAGGTAAGGTCGTCTTTGATCATCAGGGAACTGTTGAGGGCCATGATGCGACACAGAGAACGATGACAGATGAAGAGAAAGTAGCTCTTACAGAGATCTATACAGAAGGCTTTGAAGCATTATTTGCGGAGGAATAGATAATGAAACAGATACCGGTGATCGATGCGGCAGGTGTGGAAGAACTGCTGCCTTCGGGGGAATGCGTGAAACTGATGCGGGATACGATCGCAGCCGAAAACCGCGGTGACTGCGT
>CADBMY010000246.1 GCA_902795905.1 uncultured Erysipelotrichaceae bacterium | reverse complement strand
GAAAGCATCGTTTATCCTGACGGATGATACACAGCTGTATCTCTCATCGGCGAAACATGCGGCGGTGCTGGAGATCGACGAAGAGGGTGTCTGCGGTGCTGCATATACAGAACTGGGTCTGGCCGGAGCCGGCATGCCTCCGCAGATCGTCAGGGAATTCGTGCTGGACCGTCCGTTCTTCTTTGCGATGACTGCAGGAGATGGAACGATCCTGTTTGCCGGCACTGTTCGTAACGTTGAATAAGTGTCAGAATCATCCTGCAGAATGAATGAAAGCTCGTATATACGGGCTTTTTTGACAATGTATATGGTAAACGGTATAATTATTGCATTCTTTTGAAGGAGTGTGATAAGCGTCTATGGACGATGGCGGCAGTCAATTTACCTGGTTGATCACAGTCGCAGTACTGATTCTCTGCGCAATGTTTTTTGCCATGACGGAAACAGCATTCGCATCGGTATCACGTACACGGCTGCGGGCTTTAACAGAAAAAGGAGATACCAGAGCCAAACGTGCACTGGAGATCACAAATCATTTTGAATATGCGATCACGGCACTTTTGATCTGTACGAATATTGTTCATCTGGCAGCGGCAGCGGTAGTGACGAAGAATGTGACCCGGATCTGGGGTGTTTCGGCAGTTACCGTATCTACACTGGTGATGACCCTTGCGGTATTCTTCTTCGGTGAGATGTTACCGAAGAGTATAGCACGTAAATATAATGAAAGTATTTCGTTAAGTACAGCCAGCATGCTGTCTTTCTTCATGACCGTTCTGAAGCCTGTCTGTGCTGTTTTAAGCGCTGTCGGCAAGTTTGTCTCGGGTCTGTTCAAGGATGACGGCGAGGTGTCGGTAACACAGGATGAGCTGTATGACATCATTGATGATATGACAAGAGAGGGAACCCTGAATGAAGAACAGGGTGATCTGATCTCTTCGGCGATCCAGTTCAGAGATGTAGAGGTGGGCAGTATCCTGACCAGCAGGATGGATCTTGCGGCAATCGATGTTTCAGCTTCTCAGGAAGAGATCCTGAAGACGATCAAGGAAGTCAATCACAGCCGTATGCCTGTCTATGAAGGAACGATCGATCATATCATCGGTATCCTGCAGATCAGGAAATATATCAAGACATACCTGGCAGAGGGTGAGATAAAGGATATCCGTCCGCTGCTGGATAAACCGTATTTTATCTATCAGACAGCCAAGATCGATGATCTGCTCAGGGCGATGTCACGTGAGAAGCTGAATATAGCGGTCGTGACGGATGATTACGGCGGTACGCTGGGAATCATCTCGGTAGAGGATATTCTCGAGGAACTGGTCGGTGAGATCTGGGACGAAGAGGATGATGCCGAAGAGAATATTATTGAGATGAATGACGGTACGTACAGTGTCAATGCCGAAAGTCTTGTGACATCCGTTCTGGATGAGCTTGGCATTGATTATGGTGAAGAAGAGGAAGAAGAACTGACAAACAAGCGGATGAGTGAGCTTGCGTTTGAGGCATTCTCTGAAATTCCGAAGGAGGGAGATTCGTTTATCTTCCTGAATACGATGATCACGGTACAGATGATGGATCAGAACAGGATCGTACGGCTGAAGGTGAAGATCCTTTCCGACAAGGAGGAAGCCTGATGTTTAAGATCTATATTATTGCGGTAGTTCTGTGCGTAGTTGCCTCGGCATTCTTCTCGGCAGCAGAGATGGCCTATTCTTCCAACAACAAGATCCGTCTGGAGAATGCGGCAGAGGAAGGCAATCAGAAGGCAAAACTGGCTCTGAAGATCACAGAGGATTATGATAATGCCCTCTCGGCGATCCTGGTCGGCAATAATCTTGTGAATATTGCGGCTTCCTCACTCGGTGCTCTGGCGGTGATGATAACGCTGGGCGATGACTATACCTGGCTGAGTACCTTGCTGATCACGGTCAGTGTCATTATTTTCGGTGAGACGATCCCGAAGATCACGGCACAGAAGAATGCGACGAATTTCTCGATGGCTTTTGCCGGTATCATGCGTTTCCTGATGATCATCTTCAAGCCTGTGACATGGCTGGTCGTGCATCTTGTGGATCTGCTGACGCGGTCGATGAAATCGCAGGAAGCTCCTGATGAAGAGGCGGCGGTTGAAGAACTGCACTCGATCATTGAGACGGCAGAAAGCGAGGATGTCATCGATGAGGATTCTTCGGAACTGATCAGCGCGGCGATCGACTTTGCGGATGTCTCGGTATCGGAGGTCATGACCGCGAGAGTGGATATTACAGCGATCGATATTGATGATGACTGGGATGAGATCATGAAGACGGTTTCATCTTCGGCATACTCACGTATTCCGGTATACCAGGACAGTATTGATAACATTATCGGTATCCTGTCCCTGAACCGTTTCCTGAAGACAGCGATCGACAGCAGAGAGTTCGATATCCGGACGATGCTGATGCAGCCGTACTTTGTATACAAGACAACGAAGCTGCCGAATGTGCTGGCAACGCTGCGTGATTCCCAGCAGCATCTTGCGATCGTTACGGATGAATACGGCGGTACGCTTGGTGTCGTGACGATGGAGGATGTCCTGGAAGAGCTGGTCGGCGAGATCTGGGATGAGACCGATACGGTTGAGGAAGAGGTCAGCGAGATCTCGGAAAACAAGTATGTCATTGACGGTGATATGTCGTTATCCGAACTGATCGATCTTCTCGATCTTGATGAAGTTGCATTTGACTTTGAGAGTGAGACCGTAGGCGGCTGGTGTATCGAAATGATGGATGAGTTCCCGGAAGCCGGTGAATCATTCAAGTATCAGGATCTGAATGTAAAGATCCTGGAGGCGGATGAGCGCAGAGTGACACGTGTGGAGATCACCCGCAGCCGTACCGAAAATGAATAGAATCAGTATCCGGACAAAGGAAGATCTGATCGGGGCAGTGAATACATGGGGATTTCTGCCCTTTTTTGCCAATGAGATACGCGGGTTTTCTATTGAGGAGAATGTTGACCGCAGATGCTGGTTCGGCAGTGAGCCCGGGGTGTGGGAATGGAAGGGTCCTGTGATCAGCGAGGGGAAGTGCGTATACGGCAAGTTCTTCGAAAAGAAAGCAGGGTTTATCAGTGAGAAATGGTTCTCTGATTTTGCCAACTACCGGCGTAACGGTTATGACTTTGATGCCCGCTTCAATGATGGACTGTCTTCCTACAGTGAGCAGTTTCTGTACGATATCATCGCTTCTCATCATTCGCTTCTCTCAAGAGAGATCAAAACGATCGGCAATTACGGTAAAGACGGCAGGAAAGGCTTTGACACCCTGATCACAAAGCTGCAGATGCAGGGATATGTCATTACCAGCAATTTTGAATATGATATCGGTAGGGACGGAAAGCCCTACGGATGGGGTGTCGCAAGATATGCGGTACCGGAAGTGTATCTTGGAAAGAAATTCACGGACAAGGTGTATAAGCGTACACCGGAAGAATCTTTTGCACGGATGAAGAAACACCTGCAGAAACTGTTTCCGGATGCTGATGAGAAGGATATAGAAAGGATCCTGGGATAATATGATCAAGACGGTGATCTTTGACTGCGACGGTGTTCTCGTTGACAGTGAGTATGTCTGCTATGAATGCTACGAGAGGGCAGGCCGTGAACATGGCTTTGTCTTCACACTGGATCTTTACAGGAATTTTGTCGGCAGCAGTTTTGCGGATATTACGCCGGAAGTCAGAGCGTGTTTCCCGGCTGATGAACAGGTATACAGAGCGATCCTCGATGACGGCAGACGGTATACCGAGGAAAGACTGCTGAACCCGGTGCCTCTGAAACCGCATGTACGGGAAGTGCTGGATGAACTGAAAGAAGCTGGGTATGCGCTGTATATCGTTTCCTCCACGCTGAGGGAAGGACTGCACAAGCGTCTTGATCCGCATGGTCTGTACGCATACTTTGACGGTGTGATCTCAGGGGATATGGTGCACAGAAGAAAGCCGGATCCGGAGATCTACGATCTCTGTGCCGGGACATATCGGATCAGTAAAGATCAGGCAGTGGTGATCGAGGATTCCGAAAACGGTATTCTTTCTGCATACCGGGCAGGATATAAGGTCATTTGTGTAGCAGATCTCTGGCCGATGGATCATATGCAGGAAAAGGGTATGTGCGTATGTGCAGAGGATCTTCCCGCAGCCGTAAGGATGATCAGGGAGAACAGAATATGATCTATACACTGACACTGAATCCATCCCTGGATCATATTATTTATCTGGATACACTGAAGACGGGAGAGATCAACCGTTCCGAGAATGATCATCTGTATGCCGGAGGAAAGGGCATCAACGTTTCCTTTCTTCTGCATGAACTTGGCAGTGAGACCTGTGCGCTTGGCTTTACAGCCGGGGATACCGGGGCTTTGATCACCCGGATGACAGAGAAAGCCGGCATTACACAGAAGTTCATACCGACAAAGGGGTATAACCGCATCAATGTCAAGATCAGTGCTGACAGCGAAACGGAGATCAACGGGCAGGGACTGTGTCCGGATGCGGAAGATGTTGCAGAGCTGTTAAGACAGCTGGATACACTGCAGGAAGATGATATCCTGGTGATCTCCGGCAGTATGCCCAAGGTCCTGGATGATGAGATCTACGACTGGATCACAGCTCTGCTGTATATGAAGAATATCCGTTTTGTCTGTGATTATCCGGCTTCGGCAATGAAGCGTTCACTGTTCAGGGGTCCGTTTCTGATCAAACCCAACCGGAAGGAACTGGAAGAACTGTATGAAAAAAAGATCTCCGATGAGGAGACACCGGCTTGTGCTGCTGAACTGCAGCAGCGTACGGAGGGACATGTGCTGATCTCTCTTGGCGCTGACGGTGCCGTCTACGCGGATCCGGATGGGCATGTACATACATGCAAAGCTGCACAGGGCAGGGTGATGAACTCTGTCGGCAGCGGTGATGCGATGGTTGCCGGTTTCCTGCATGGGTATGAGACAGGTCTGCGGGGCAGAGATCTGCTGCTGTTTGCCTCAGCCTGCGGAAGTGCATGTGCCTTCAGTGAAAGATTTGCCTTGGCAGAGGATATACAAAAACTGTATGAGAAGATAAAACACGGAGATTAACTCCGTGTTATGAATTTCTGTTGATATATCTGTATACCGTAGGTTCGGATATCTCAAGCTGTTTGGCGATCTCACTGATCGCTCCTTTCATTTTGAGTACACCCTGATCCTTCAGCTTGTGTACGATTGCTACCTTTTCCTTCAGACTCATGCGTGAGGGCAGCACACCGTA
Source organism: uncultured Erysipelotrichaceae bacterium (assembly GCA_902795905.1). Taxonomy (GTDB): domain Bacteria; phylum Bacillota_I; class Bacilli_A; order Erysipelotrichales; family Erysipelotrichaceae; genus Bulleidia. Next base: position 103 of record CADBMY010000246.1, on the reverse strand, counting down.
TTCAACGATCGCAGTATGTACCAGATTCGACAGCATCGTATCTACATCCGTATCGGAGTTCAGCGTTTCACTGTAGCCGGTGCCTTCACTGACGGTAAGGTTG
>CADBMY010000245.1 GCA_902795905.1 uncultured Erysipelotrichaceae bacterium | reverse complement strand
GGGCTGTACATCCTTCGGTATATCCGAACATGCGCCGCAGCCGTTCGATCCTTCCGGAGGCATAAAAGAGGGATACACACAGATCTATATCGATACGATGCAGAAACTCAGGGAACAGTATCAGGAACGCATGCAGGTGTGGTGCGGGATCGAACAGGAACTGTATGCACCGATGTATGATGACGTATATGATTACGTGATCGGTTCTGTGCATTATGTATCCCGTGAGGGTATTTACGTGCCTGTGGATCGCAGCAGAGAGGAGTTCATCCAGGCTGTTGATGAAGTCTGGCATGGAGATGCAATCCGGTTTGCCGAAGAGTTTTACCGTCTGACGGCAGAACTGCCGCAGGTATTTGCCTATGATATTGTCGGTCATTTTGATCTGATCACCAAATACAACGAAGATGACTGTCTGTTTTCTACACAGGATATGCGCTATCGGGACGCGGTCATGTCGGCACTGAATGAACTTGTAAAACGAGATAAGATCTTTGAGATCAATTCCGGTGCGATCTCCAGAGGATACAGAAAGACACCGTATCCGCAGCCCTGGATCATTCGTGAACTGCATGCCCGCGAGGCCAGGATCATCCTTTCGGCAGATGCTCACGCGGCAGAGAATATCTTCTTTGGCTTTGAAGAGATGAAAGAACTGGTATACAGCTGCGGGTACCGTGAGATCACTGTATTCAAGGATGGTCAGTGGGTACAGGAAGAGATCTGACAGGGAAAAGAAGTGAATCATCTCCCTGTTTTTTTTCTTCTTCTCTGCTAGGATGCGTGTGAAAAGAGGACATATTATGAAACTGAACAACCATTCACTAAGCTTCCGCTGGATCAACTGCCAGTGCTTTGAATTTAAACTGCCGAACGGAAAGACGATCATCACCGATCCCTGTTACGATTACCCGGAGAATCCAGAGGACCGCATCGCGGATATCTTCCGGCTGTGCGGTTTTCATACCGAAGATCTTGAAGCCTGTGATTATGTGATCCTGAATCATACCCATTCCGATCACATGGTCAACCTGGAGGATGTGATCCGCCGCTTTCAGCCGATCGTGATCTGCCACAGCGGGGTAGCTGCCGAGATCGCTGAAGTATACGGAGATATCCTTCCGCTGACATCCATCTATGCCGTGGATTACAACGGCAGGTATGAGTTTGACGGCTTTGTCCTGCACACATATCACGGCATGCATAAACCGCAGAGGATGATGTGGGATGGCTGTATGTCCAAAGCTGACGGGATCTCACAGCAGGAGAAACTGAAGCGTCTGCATACTCTCGGCAGTCTGTTTAACATGAACTTTATCATTGATCTGGATAACGGGTTCCGGATGGCTTTTGTCGGCGGTCTCGATGACGGCATGGCTCATATTCTGGAAGACAAACGTCCCAATATCGCTTTCCGCAACAAGCTTACCAATGGCATGGATGTTGATGTTGTCTCCGATGACTGGGTATCTTTCATGACCGAAGCCCATGCCCAGATCGTTGTCCCGATGCACTTTGAAGTATGGGAGAACATGGATCCCGGTTTCTCGGAGAAGACTTTCATTGAGGCAAACCGAAAGGCAGAAGAAAAGGGGCTGACAGCCAGAGTAGCCCCGGTAAAACGTACAGAGTGGTACGAGATCACGCTCAGTATGCAGAGCCGATGATCAGAATGATGTATATTTACTGAACTGTGCCAGCACAGCCGGATCATCCATGGCAATCAGAGATCTTTCGCCTAAGGCCAGAGAACGCATCTCTTCCTGGGCGATTTTTCTGTATTCGCCGGGCATCAGCTGAAAGTTCTCAAAAAACAGTTTGTTGAATGTCTTCAGTTCGGGGAAACCGTTGTCTATGGCTATGGATGTCAGTGTTTTCTCCGTGCTGCAGAGTTCATGAACAGCGTGCTGAAAACGGATCTTTGTCATATATTCGTACAGACCGATACCAACATTCTTCTTGAAGGCAGAAGAGAGATATGTACGGTTATACCCGAATGTATTGGCCAGATCCTCAAGGGTGACCTTTTCCTGGTAGTGCTGTTCGACATGGCGGATGATCGGCAGCATCTTCTCCAGCTCGGGTTTTGCTGCAGCCGGCGCCTGCCTTACGATCGGATCGAAGCAGTCAAACACATGAGCGAGAAGCAGTTCGTAGGAGCCTGCCTGCATCGTTGCTGCAGTTGTGCTTTTCGACATTGTGGATAAAGCTGTCTTTGCAGAGATATACCGGAATTCACGGAACCGGTTCTCATTGCGGTTCTGCGCATTTGTAACAATATTAAAATCGCAGTACTGCCCTTTTTCCATAAAACGGCGGAAGGCACGGGAAGGGATATGGATGATCAGTTCAATGGTATTCGGCTCCAGGGAAAAGGACGCATGTCCCTCTCCGGGATTTACGATCAGGATATCATCCTGCTGCAGATAATATACCTTCCCATCACGGCAGAAGTGCATACTGCCGGAAAGAACCAGACAGAACTCAAACATTTCGTTATGCCAGTGATACCGATATCCCAGAACTCTGTTCGTATAACATTCAAATTCGTCACTGTCCGTTAGTTTTACATAGTGATGTCTGATTGGATCCATATTTTTACCATCCGTTTTCCAAATATTATCCACAGTGAAATCCTTTGGATATGATTGCGGGGGAAACGCTTACATATTCAAGTTTAGCATGATTGTTATTGACTTTCGACAGGGAGAATATTTGGATGATTCAGCCCTTAGTGCAGATGACGAAAGATCGGTAGTGATGCAGAAGTCATCCGGCATATGCATGAATTCTCCAAATAAATGCAGTTTCGAATGATTTTTTCATTTGTATAGTGTAATCGTTAAAAACCCGCAGGGGATAACGGAGGATAAATATGAAAATTACAGATCTCAGACTTCGTTTCGCAAAGCATTATCTGTTTGTGGAACTGGATACCGATGAAGGTATTACAGGTCTTGGAGAAGCAGGAAACTGGGGTTTCCTCTCTTCCACGGCAGATGCCATCATGAAGTTCAAACCATATCTGATCGGCAAGGATCCGTTCAATGCGGAAGATATCATGCAGAACCTGTACAGGGCTGTATACTTCAGAGGATCCGTGATCATGAGTGCTATCTCAGCAATTGATATTGCCTGCTGGGATATCAAGGGTAAAGCCCTGGGTGTACCGGTATATCAGCTGCTCGGCGGTAAGACAAGAGACAAGATCCGTGTCTATGCTTCCGTCATGGCACATCCGGATAATATCGACGATCTCTGCGAAGAGTATAAGAAACTTCAGGCACAGGGCTTCAACGCTGCCAAGATCTTCGTCAACGGTCCTGTGAAATCCAAGAATAATGGATTTGATGAGTTCTACTCCGGCAGAGTTGAATCCGAACTGGAAACCGTCAGACGTATCCGTGAGGCAGTAGGACCGAACTTCGACTTCGTCCTTGAAGCCCACAGAGGTATGGATACACCGACAGCTGTTACCTTCGGCAGAGAAGTAGAAAAGTACAGACCGATGGTATTTGAGGATCCTGTGGCACCGGACAACATCGATACGATGGCACAGGTTGCGGATAAGGTTAATATTCCGATCGCTACAGGTGAGCGCTTCACGAATATCCGTGAGTTTGAAATGCTGATGGACAGAACAGCTGTCCGCTATATCAGACCGGATGTCTGTGCGGTCGGCGGTATTACTGCTACAAAGAAGATTGCAGGAATGGCTGAGGCACATGATGTACTGCTTATCCCGCACAACCCGCTGGGTCCTGTCTCCACAGCCGCATGCCTGCAGATCTGTGCATGCATTCCCAACCTGGGTATCCAGGAACTGCCGGGCTTCTGCCTGAACGGTGCCGAGGATGCCATGGTCAAGGAGCCTCTGAAGTTCGAAGACGGCTTCATGGTCATTCCGGAAGCACCTGGTATCGGGGTTGAGCTCGCAGATAATGCGGAAGAACTCTATCCGGCAAAAGAGAGAGGATCCAACGTTGCCAAGAGGAACTTCGACGGATCCGTTAAGGACTGGTAATTCGTACAGCACTGCAGAGAGGGTAAATAAACTGCAGTGAAATACAGTCAGTAAACAGAAAGAAAGGGGTATACAATGACTGGTCAAATGTATTTATGTTTGGGATTATTCGTATTCCTGATCGGCGGCTATGTTTTCGCAAAAAGGCTTCACACGACAAACGGTGTCGTCGCTCTCTGTGCGATTATCCTGACCGCATGGTCCGGACTGACTCCGGCCAAGAATGTTCTGGCTAACTTTGCCAACCAGAACGTCCTGCTGATCACGGGTATGTTCATCGTTGCGGCAGGCTTCAACCGTACACAGGCAGTAAACAAGCTGTCCAGCGCGGTCTATAAGATCGCTGGCGGTAACTTCACAGTTATGATGGCTGGTTATATGTTGGTAACCTTCCTGCTGGCCAACCTGATCCCGAGCCCTGTCGCTGTATTCACGATCATGGCACCGATGCTCAGTGCTACATGCGAAGAGGCAGGCATCAGCCCTTCCAAGGCGATCTTCTCCATGGGTCTTGTGGCTGTCGGTACATGTAACGTTCTGCCGATCGGCACAGGTGCGACAACATTTGCGACCCAGAACGGTTATCTGGAATCCTACGGTTATACAGATTACCAGATGCAGCTGCTCGATCCGTTCAAGGGACGTATCCTGTCGGCAATCATTATTCTGGCTTATGCGATCTTCATTGCGCCGAAGTTTGCCCCGGCAGAACCTTCAATTCCGATCACAGGTCATGAAAACAGCGGAAAAGGCGCCAAGAAACAGGAACCGCTTCCTCCGACACAGGAGTTCCTTGGTTACTTCCTGTTTGCGCTGACGACCTGCGGACTGATCTTCTCCAGCAAGCTTGGCCTGGCCAACTGGCAGGTTGCGATGACCGGTGCTACGCTTGAAGTCGTTACCGGTGTTCTGAAACCGAAAGAGGCTACCAATGCTGTTCCGTTTATGATCGTATTAATGCTGATCGCAGCTCTGTCTGTCGGCGGTGCCATGGTTGAGTGCGGTCTCGGTGATCTGATCGGTGAGAAGCTGGCACAGGCACTTGGCGGAACTCACAACAGTTATGTGATCGGTGCTGCGTTCTTCATCATCCCGTTCCTGCTGACACAGTTTATGCAGAACCAGTCTGTAGGCAACATCTTCGTGCCGATCATCATCCTGACATGTAAGGCACTCGGCGCTAACCCGGTAGGACCGC
>CADBMY010000244.1 GCA_902795905.1 uncultured Erysipelotrichaceae bacterium | reverse complement strand
GTTTGCCTGCAGAGCCCGTTTCCGTCGAAGTATTGCCGTTACCTGCTTCTCCCCCAGACGAAGACGAACGCCCTGCAAACATGGCTGCAGAGAGCGCTGTAATCAGCATTTTCTTCCATTTCTGCATAGGTAATTCCTCCTCTGATAGGGTTGATTATAATAAGTTAGGAAATAGTTTTCAACATAATTTTCACATTATTTACACACATTGTAATTTCTTAGCACTTAATATCTGAAAGTACTTTCATACAGAGAGTATAAATAAAGACAGCCCCCTCAGGACTGTCTTCTCAGTCAGCTCACTTTTTTCTTCAGACTCGGATGCCCGGTAGCCACTTTCTTGATCCCGTAAGGGTATGCAAAAGCTATCTCTGCAATACCGTTATTCCAGCTCAGGACAATACCCTCACCGAAGACGGAATGCACGACCTGTTCACCCTTGGTGAAGCGCTGCAGTCCGGATCTGTCGAGACGTTCGGAGAATCTGCCTCCGCGGTCATTGTACAGAGCCTGGTTCAGAGGCTTTTCCTCACGCTTGTTCTCTTCGAATACGGCACCCTTATGCTCGATGTAGTCTCCCTCGATCTCATCGATGAAACGGCTTCTTGTACGCACTCTCTGCAGAATATAGCTGAAACCTCCCGCTTCCGTCAGATAGAGCTTGTTGCGGGCTCTTGTAAAGGCGACATATGCCAGTCTGCGTTCTTCCTCAATACCGCGCTTGCCTTCGTTCATGGCTCTCTCGTTCGGGAAGATCCCTTCGTTCAGATCTGACACAAAGACCGTATCGAACTCCAGTCCCTTGGCCGCATGTACAGTCATCAGCTGCACATGATCACTCTCCATCGTCTCATCCCTGTCGCCGTACAGTGATACCAGCTGCAGGTATTCATCAAGATCGCTCTCGGGATAGTTCTCGGAGAACTCCTTGACATCATCGATCAGTTCCTTCAGGTTCTCGATCCTGTCGGTCTCATCGTTGTCTTCCAGCATCCTGCGGTATCCGCAGTCATCCATGATCTTCTCAAAGAGACGGAAGATCTCTGTACCTTCCTTCGCCGCTTCCTGACGCCAGCCCTCGACCATCGCCACAAAGTCATCCATCGTCTTCTGTATCTTACCGCTGAAGAGTGTCTCCTCCTTCATCGTCTCATACATGGTCCTTCCGCTCTCTCTGGCTGCCGAAGCCAGGGTATCCATGGTCTTGTTTCCGATACCGCGGCGGGGACGGTTGAGGATCCTCTGCAGAGCCAGATCATCCGCCGAAGTTACCATCCGCAGATAGCACAGGGCATCCTTGACTTCCTGCCGTTCAAAGAAGCGCACACCGCCGTAGATCACATACGGGATACGTTCATCACGCATGGCTTTTTCAAGCGTACGGGACAGATAGTTGGATCTGTACAGTACAGCGATATCATGATACATCTTCCCCTTGCGGTGCAGACGGGCGATCTCCCCGGCGATCCAGGCTGCCTGATACTCATCTCCGGCACTGGCATAGTGGGTGATCTTTTCCGCAGATTCCCGGTGTGTATAGAGATCCTTCTCAAGTCTGTGCTTGTTGTTTCGGATCACGCTGTTGGCACCGTTCAGGATACTCTCGGTACTGCGGTAATTCTCATTTAACATGATCGTCTTTGTGTCCGGAAAGTCCCTTTCAAAGTTCAGGATGATATTTACATCCGCTCCTCTCCAGGTATAGATCGTCTGGTCGGGATCACCGACAACATACAGACTGTTCTCGGGACCGGTCAGCTGTGTGATCAGCTGATACTGCAGTTTATCGATATCCTGAAACTCATCTACGTGAATGTAGGAGAAGCGCTTCTGCCACTTGGCCAGTACTTCCGGATACTTTCTGAACATCTTTACGGTCCAGAGGATCAGGTCATCAAAATCCAGCGCATAGAGCTCATTCTGTCTCTTAACATAGTATTCATATACTCTGGCTTTATTCTTATCGCCGGTATAGGAACCCGCCAGCGTAAAAGCACGCTCTACCGAGATCTCGGCAGACTTGTTGTTGGAGATATAATCCAGCAGTACAGCATACGGATAATCGGATACTTCCAGTCCCAGCTGCTTATAGGCTTCCTTGAGGACTGCTCTCTGGTCTTCCGCATCCAGCACCGTGAAGTTACGCGGCCATCCCATGGTCAGGATATCCTCACGCAGAATACGCACACAAAGGGAATGGATCGTGGAGATCCACGGCTGTCCGTTTTCTTCCCCGAGCATCCTGCGGATCCTCTCCTTCATCTCGTTGGCTGCCTTATTGGTAAACGTAATTGCCAGTATATGACTCGGCCAGACATTGCGGTCTTCGATCAGATGCACGATACGCATCGTCAGCACCCTTGTCTTTCCGCTGCCGGCACCGGCAACGACACGCAGATACTTGGCACCGTCCAGCACTGCTTCCTTCTGATTCTCATTTAACGCTGATACATCGATCATTCCCGTTCTCCTGACATGTGCCTCTTATTATAGCATTTCTTCCCCTGTGACCATGGTATAATCTTGATTGGAGATAAGAAAAATGTTACTGACTGCAGATACCTGGAAAGATTACCGATTACTGGATGCCGGCGAAGGCGAAAAGCTTGAGCGCTGGGGAAATATTACGCTGAGAAGACCTGATCCGCAGGCGATCTGGCCGATCAGACACGATCAGGCATGGAAGAACCCGGATGCTGTATACCACCGTTCCAAAAGCGGCGGCGGACAGTGGGAATACCGTACTTCTCTGCCCGAATTCTGGACCATAGACTACGGGGATCTGACCTTCAGAGTATCCCCTACAGGCTTCAAGCATACCGGTCTGTTCCCCGAACAGGCAGTAAACTGGGACTGGATGGCAGATCTGATCCGTACACATCAGGATGAGGAACTGCGTATCCTGAATCTTTTTGCGTATACAGGCGGTGCTACGATGGCCTGTGCCGCAGCCGGAGCCGCCGAAGTCGTCCACGTCGATGCCTCCAAGGGCATGGTGAACTGGGCCAAGGAAAACCGTGATCTCTCCGGTCTGCAGGAGAAGAAGATACGCTTCATCGTTGATGACGTGCTGAAGTTTGTTGAACGTGAAAAACGCCGCGGACATACCTACCACGGTATTATCATGGATCCCCCGTCCTATGGCAGAGGACCTGGCGGTGAGATGTGGAAGTTTGAGAAAGAGATCGTACACCTGATCGCCTCCACGATGGAGATCTTTGACGATCATGCCCTGTTCTTCCTGATCAACTCCTATACGACCGGCTTCTCTTCGATCGTTCTCGAAGATCTGATGAAGGTCATGATCAGTGATATTCATCCGGAAGGTACGATCAGTGCCGGGGAAGTCGCTCTGCCGATCGATAACAGGAAACTGTATCTGCCCTGCGGCATCTACGGAAGATGGGTCAGAAATGATTAACGTCCTCTACGAAGACAATCACCTGCTCTGTGTTGAGAAACCGGTGAATATCCCTGTACAGGCAGATGACTCCGGCGATGAAGATCTGCTCACCTTGTGCAAAGAGTATATCCGTGAGAAGTATGACAAGCCGGGCAATGTCTATCTCGGGCTGGTCCATCGTCTGGACAGACCTGTAGGCGGTGTCATGGTCTTTGCCCGCACCAGTAAGGCCGCATCCCGGCTCAGTGAACAGATCCGTACAGACAGTATGCAGAAGACATATCTTGCGGTACTTGACGGTATTCCTGCGGATAAACAGGCTGTACTGACAGATTATCTGCAGAAAGATCGAAAAATTAACAGAAGCTTTATAAGTGACGCAACACACGGAAAGAAATCTGTACTAAAATATTCTGTATTAGAAGAATGTTCAGGCATGGCCCTGGTCAGGGTGGATCTGCAGACAGGCAGGTCTCACCAGATTCGTGTACAGTTCTCATCACGCGGTCTGCCGCTGGTCAATGATCAGCGCTACCACCCCCATCCCGGGCACGGACAGATCGCCCTGTACGCTGTTGAATTAAGCTTTATACATCCGGTCACAAAAGCGAGGATCACCATCAAGGCAGACCCGCCGAAGACATGGCCGTGGAAAGAATTTGAGGTACTGAGATGACACAGAAGAAGAGAAAAAAGAAACCGATATGGAAGCGATACAAGCTTGTCTGGCCTGCAAAGAATGAGAATACAGGCAGCGGACAGACCCGCAGAGTGGTCAGGCGTAAACTGCGTCTTCGCAAGGAGGCTATATATGCCCTGCTCGGTATCGTGGCTCTTCTCTGTCTGATCTTTATTCCGAGAGCTGTACAGTCAAGCAATCTGAAGAAGCTCGGATATAAAAAGCCGGAGATCCAGGCGATCCGTGAACAGAAGCTTGCCAAGACCGTACTGGACAATCAGTACTACTCTCCGTACCTGGCATCCTCGATCGTCAATAAGACTCTGCGTACCGATTATATTAAGTTCTATGCCGGCATGCGCGGTGACAGGACACTCTCCAATGATGAGTTCCTGCTGATCCAGAGACTTCGTGAAAAAGGATACGAAGATACACAGATCATCAACCTGCTGGTCAACCTGAAGAACTGGGAGATCACACCGCTGCTGGTCTTTGACTACCAGTACAACGAACAGTTCTATATTGATGACTGTAAGAGCCAGACCGGCAATTCCCCGACAAACTTTGAATTAACGGGAAGTTACTTCACCCCGTATCTGGATACCCACCCCGTGGATGATCCGAGCAATATCGAGAAACTGGTAAACAAGACGTATTACCTGTCTGAAGACTTTGTGCCGGAACAGCTGACAGGACTTTCCAACCTGTATGCGGCGGAAGGAAGAGAACTGGCAGGAATTGCGGCAGATCCGTTTAAAGCCATGTGTGAAGGCGGCAGAAGCGCCGGTGTTACCTTCTATACCACAAGTGCCTACCGTGACTATGCTTCTCAGGAAACGGTATACAACAGCTATGTCACAGCCCGCGGTGAAGATTATGCCAACACATACAGTGCCAAGGCCGGTTTCAGTGAACACCAGACCGGACTGGCAGTCGACGTTGCGGCTACGAACGAGGATGACAAGAGTGAATTCAAGGATACCAATGCTTTCCGCTGGTTAAGCATGAACTGTATGAATTACGGATGGATCATGCGTTTCCCCGAAGGCAAGGCACTGATCACCGGATATGACTATGAACCGTGGCATTACCGCTATGTAGGCATCGATGTCGCCAAGGCAGTCTATGAGAAGAATCTGACCTATGATGAATTCTACATGCTGTATCTGAAGCCTTGGGAAGAAGGCTATAAACCTGCCGATGATATCCTGAAGGCTACAGACTTCCGCAC
>CADBMY010000243.1 GCA_902795905.1 uncultured Erysipelotrichaceae bacterium | reverse complement strand
GCGGGGTCAAGCTCATCGGCACTGACTGTGCAGCGATTGCCCGGGCAGAGAACCGTGACAGTTTTGAGAAGGTCCTTGAACAGCTTGCGATTCCGCAGCCGCCGGGAAAAGCCGTAACGAATATCGAAGACGGTATCAGGGCAGCAGAGGAAGTCGGCTATCCGGTACTGGTAAGACCGAGCTTCGTGCTGGGCGGAAGAGCTATGCGCATCGTCAGCAACAACGATCAGCTGAAGCAGTATCTGAAGTCAGCCGTAGAGATCAATGAAGATCAGCCGGTTCTGGTAGATAAGTATATCCAGGGCAAGGAAGTCGAAGTAGATGCAGTCTGTGACGGTCAGGATGTCTTTGTCGCAGGTATCATGGAACTGGTGGAGAGAACCGGTATCCATTCCGGTGACTCGATCAGCGTCTATCCGGCTTTCTCGATCTCCGATAAGGTCAAGGGTACGATCCTGCAGTATACAAAGAAACTGGGTCTTGGCATCGGCATCATCGGTATCTTCAACATCCAGTTCATCGTCGATAAAGATGAGAATGTATACGTGATCGAAGTGAACCCGCGCTCTTCCAGAACGGTACCGTTCCTGTCCAAGTCTACAGGTTATTCCCTGGCGGATATTGCGACGGAGGTGATCCTCGGCAAGTCGCTGAAGGAACAGGGTATCTTTGGTATCTATCCCGATGAGAAGAAGAGATTCTATGTTAAGGTACCTGTCTTCTCCTTCAATAAGCTGAAGGGTATCGATGCTTATCTGACCCCGGAGATGAAGTCTACCGGTGAAGCAATAGGCTATGATGATCATCTGAACCGGGCACTGTATAAGGCTCTGCAGGCCTCCGGTATGGCACTGCGCAACTACGGTACTGTATTTGCGACGATCGCTGATGCTGACAAAGCCGAAGCACTGCCGCTGATCCGCCGGTTCTACGATCTTGGCTTCAACATTGAAGCGACACCGGGTACTGCCCGCTTCCTGAAGGAAAACGGCATACGTACACATGTGCGTCAGAAGATCAGCGTTGACAGTAACGACATCAAGGATGCGATCCGTCAGGGTCATATTGCCTATGTCATTAACACACAGGATAAGGCATCCGATTCCGAAACAACGGACGGTGCCGAGATCCGCAAGTGTGCAACCGAGAATAATACAACGATGTTTACTTCACTGGATACAGTGAAAGTACTGCTGGATGTTCTGGAGGAGATCACTCTGAGAATATCCACGATCGATGCCTGAGGAGGTAGGAAATGCGTAGTCTGATCGATATTCTGGATCTCTCCGCCGAAGAGATCGATGAACTGATTCAAACCGCGGATGACATTATTGCCCATCCCGAAAAGTACAGTGAGGCCTGCAAAGGCAAGAAGATCGCCACCCTGTTCTTTGAGCCCTCGACCCGTACACGTCTGAGCTTTGAGGCCGCAATGCTGGAACTCGGCGGCAGTGTGATCGGCTTCTCCGGGGCCCAGAACAGCTCTGCGGCCAAAGGTGAAAGCGTAGCAGATACAGCCAAGGTCATCAGCTGCTATGCGGATATCATCGCCATGAGACATCCCAAGGAAGGAGCTCCGTACGTAGCTTCGATCAACGCCTCGATCCCGGTGATCAATGCCGGAGACGGCGGTCACAATCATCCGACACAGACGCTGGCAGATCTCTTTACGATCTACCGTGAGAAGGGATCCCTGAGCAATCTGACCGTAGGTATCTGCGGTGACCTGAAATTCGGACGTACCGTACACTCTCTGATCAATGCTTTAGCCCGCTACGAAGGTATCCGCTTTGTGCTGATCTCGCCCGAAGAACTGGCGCTTCCTGAGTATGTCAAGAGTGATGTGCTCGAAGAGAGAAATATCCCGTATACCGAGACGACAGATCTTGAGGGTGTCATGGGTGATCTCGATATCCTGTATATGACAAGAGTACAGAAGGAACGTTTCTTCAACGAAGAGGATTATCTGCGGCTGAAGGACAGCTATATCCTGGAACCGAAGAAGCTGAAGAACGCAAAACCGGATATGATCATCATGCATCCGCTGCCGAGAGTCAATGAGATCAGTGTAGCCGTAGATGATGATCCCCGGGCATGTTACTTCAAACAGGTGCTGAACGGTAAGTATATCCGTATGGCTCTGATCATGAAACTGCTGAAGGAGGCTTCCAAATGAATATAGATTCCATACAGAACGGTATCGTTATTGACCATATTACAGCCGGCAACGCCATGCGTCTCTATGAGCTTCTGGGTCTGGATGAACTGGACTGCTCGGTAGCGATCATTAAGAATGCCGCCAGCAGCAAGACGGGTAAGAAGGATATCATCAAGATCGATGCACAGATCCCGGTCAATCTGGATGTGATCGGTTATGTCGATCCCGGAGCTACCGTGAATATTATCGAAAACGGAGTGCTGAAGGAAAAGAAAACACTGGCCCTGCCGGAAGTGCTGACGAATGTCATCCGCTGCCGCAATCCCCGCTGTATCGTGACGACGGAGCAGGAACTGCCGCATGTTTTCCGCCTGACCAGCCGGAAGGACAGAGTCTACCGCTGCATCTACTGCGAAACCAAAGCTGAAGAACAGTAAACAGAATCTCCGGGCATATACAGCCCGGGGATTTTTGTATATTCCATGATATAATTGACATACAGGTTTAAAGAAAGAAAAGACAATGGATGCGCCTGACAGGAGGTAATTTGTATGGCATTTCCG
>CADBMY010000242.1 GCA_902795905.1 uncultured Erysipelotrichaceae bacterium | reverse complement strand
TATAATAGTCACTGTTAGAGGAGAAAAAGAAAATGGCAGTTAAATTAAGATTAACAAGAATGGGTGCTAAGAAAGCACCGAGATACCGTATCGTTGCAGCGGATTCCCGTTCCCCGAGAGATGGCCGTGTCATCGACACTCTGGGTTACTTCAATCCTACAGCTCAGCCTGAAGAGATCCACCTTGATGCAGAGAAAGCACTTGCCTGGCTCAATAACGGTGCGCAGCCGACAGATTCTGTAAAGACGATCCTTTCCAAGGAAGGTATCCTGAAGACATATCACGAGCAGAAGAAGGCAAACAAAGAGAAGAAATAAGTATGGCACAGTTAGACAGAGTTTTATTCAATCTGATCGCGCCGCTTGTTGAAGATCGTGAAAATCTTGAAGTTAACGTCCTGCCCAGTGACAGCGAGAGAGAAGTTGTCCTGAATGTCAGAGCCAAGGATGATGACATTGCCAGACTGATCGGGCGTAAGGGCACGATGGCTTCTGCCCTCAGACAGGTCATGCTTGTCGCATCCCATGCGGATGATAAAAGAGTTACGATCAAGTTTGAAAAGATCTAAAGATGCCTTATGGCATCTTTTTTGTGAAGGAGGTCCCATGGATTATATAGGTATCGGGAAGATCGTCAATACGCACGGTCTGCGCGGAGAAGTCAGAATAGAGAGCTGGTCGGACTTTGATGATGTCCGCTACAGCGGGGAACACCCTGTATTTATCGAGTATAACGGCGAGATGATCGAAGTCAGACCTGTATCGTTCCGTATGCATAAGGGCTTCGCACTGGTGGCTTTTGAAGGCCTGCAGGATATCAATCTGGTTGAAAAGTACAAGAACTGCATCGTCTATATTGCTGATGATGACAGGCATGAACTGGAAGACGGAGAGTTCTACATGGATGAGCTGACAGGCATGCAGGTCAGGGATGAAAACGGTCAGCTGATCGGCACGGTGATCGGATTTGAACCGACAAACGGTGCTCAGAACAACCTGCGCGTGGAAAGAGACGGAGACAGTGACGTACTGATCCCGTTTGTGCCGGCATTCATCGCAGATGTCGATCCGGATACGGAAGTGATCACTGTCAGAGTTATTGAAGGGCTGTTATGAGGATCACATTTCTGACACTGTTTCCGGAGATGTATGACAGGTTTACGTCGACATCCATTATCGGCAGAGCAAATGATAACGGGCTTGCCCGGATCGATACAGTACAGATCCGGGATTTTGCGCATGACCGCTACAGGCATGTGGATGATACACCGTTCGGCGGCGGGGCAGGCATGGTGATGAAACCGCAGCCGGTGATCGATGCGATCTGTTCGGTAAGAGATGAGGGTTCGCATGTGATCCTGATGGACCCTTCCGGAAGTGTATATGATCAGAAAAAAGCGCATGAACTGACGGGGTATTCTCATTTGATCTTTCTTTGCGGCCACTATGAGGGAATCGATGAACGGGTGAAGGCATATGTGGATGAATCACTGTCCATCGGTGATTATGTACTGACGGGCGGTGAACTGGCTTCGATGGTCATTGCGGACAGTGTTATCCGTCTTCTTGACGGTGCCATCACGGCTGATTCAACTGCCGATGAATCCTTTGAACATGGTCTTCTGGAGTATCCGCAGTATACGCATCCGGCGGATTATCAGGGCATGAAAGTGCCGGATATCCTGCTGTCCGGACACCACGAAATGATTCGCAGATGGCGTCTGCAGCAGGCTCTTGTAAAGACCAGGGAAAGGCGTCCCGATCTCTTTGCCGGGTATGTGATGAATGCCGAGGAAGAGAAGCTGCTTTCGATGTGGGATGAGGGGATAGAAGTAAAAGTTCCTGAGAAAAAATAATACAGACATGGTATGATACTCATATGAGTAATGCTGAGATAACAGTCTATATTTCACAGGTATCCAGTTTTCCGCGCAGGATTCCTTTAACCCTGTTCACGGATGAGGGTCTGCGTTACGGATTTCTGCGTGAAGATCTCCTGATCAAGGACAAAACTTCGCCGGAAGGGATGATCGTTTATGATCCGAAACTGATCGGCAGAGGTATCCGTACGGACTGGAAAAAAGAAGAAGAAAAGAGTATTACACTGTCACTTCCGATGCCTGCTTCGGCAGAGGAGATCGATCTGCTGTTCAGACTTACGGACAGAATATCGGAATACTGGACATGCAGTATCATGGTCAACGGTGAGTATGTCATGAAGAGATCTCTGGATGATCTTCAGGATAGCCTGACGATGGCATCCAGAAAGTATTTCTCGGATCTTCTGCAGAATGTACAGGAAGGGCCTTTCGCAAGGCTGCGTCTGAGCTGTGCGATGCATCCGCTGAATATCGGTGAGGAAGAGGTCTTCCGGCTGAGCGGAGGTGCAGAACTGAACAAGTTCAGAGACTGGCTCCATGAACTGCAGTCTCAGAATAACTATTTTGCCGGTATTATTCCCGATGAGAAGGAAAAGACGGACAGAATGATCATTCCTTCGGATGTATCGGTGATCATACCGGAACCGGCGGAACTTGCCGGTAAAGAGATCATGATCACACTGTTTGATTCCCAGAGACATATGGTGATCGGGCAGATGCCTGTCGATATCTTTCTGAAAGTGTTGCCGGCTTCGGTCAGCGAAAGCTTTGATGCCGGGAATATGCGCCTGAGAGCACAACGTGCTGATGAGCTGGTTCAGCTGATACGAAAAGCTGCACAGCTGAGTGAAAACGAAGAATGATTATAAAGATCCTGACAATGTTTCCGGAGATCCTGGAACCTGTATACCGTATCCCTCTGATCAGAAGACTTCTGGATCAGGGAGAGTGGTCCGTACAGATCATTG
>CADBMY010000241.1 GCA_902795905.1 uncultured Erysipelotrichaceae bacterium | reverse complement strand
GGTGTAAAACCGCAGCCTGTAGCTGTGTTGACGATCAGCAGTACCTTTCCTGCATAATCCTGCAGAGAGATCTGTTCACCCTTAGGTGTGGGTACGGAATATTCATATACACTCATAGTTAATACCTCCTGAACTTACAATAATATTGTATCAAATATTATTGTAGAGTCAATGTACATTCATGCCTGTATATGAAAAACCTGCAGACTGTGTATCCGCAGGTCTTTGGTTTATTCTGCCGGTGTGCAGCCGTCAGGACCGCAGGCAGCTCCCTGTACGATCCCGGCTTCTTCGGCTTCCAGTTCAAGCACTCTTGTCAGTGCCTGACGCATCTGTTCTCTGCTCAGTGCACCCGGTATGGCATACTGATCATCGAAGACAAAGAACGGCACCCCCTGTACACCGATACTGCGTGCTTCCTGTTCCTCCTGCTGTACCGTCTCTGTATATGTGTCATCCGCAAGCGCAGAAAGAGCTTCTGCACGGTCATATCCGCACTCTGCCGCAAGAGCAGCCAGGGCTTCATGATCACCCAGCCAGATTCCATCCGTAAAGTATGCCTTGTACAGGCGTGTGATCAGCACTTCAGCTTTGGCAGGGTCTTTCTTCTGCGCATACTTTGTCAGCTTATGTGCATCGAAGGTATTCGCCGTCTCCGTTTCGCTGTAGTTCATCGTGACACCGGCTTCGCTTGCCATGGAGAGGATCCTGCCCAGGGCAGCCATCGCTGTACTTTCTGAGATTCCCTGCTTTTCTGCGATCTGCTTTACGACCTTGCCGCGGGCATCCTTCGGTGTTTCGGGATGCAGCTCATATGCCTTCATGACGATCTCCGTATCAAGGCCGAGATCTCCCAGGGCATTGCGCAGATTTGCTACACCGATATAGCAGTACGGACATGCATAGTCCGACCAGTACGTGATCTTCATTCCATTATCCTCACTTTGTATGTTTATCGAACCAGTCAGTGATCTCCTGCAGTCTGCGGATCCTGTGCAGAGGCTTGCCGCTGCGGGAGAGCTCATGATTTTCACCATGGAAGATGACCAGTCTGGTCTCTACATTTCTCTGGGCAAGAGCCTGCATCATCTGCATTCCCTCAGGAAGCGGACATCTGTAGTCCTCATCACTGTGGATAAACAGTGTCGGTGTCTTTACCTGATCGGCATACTTCAGCGGTGAATGATTCCACAAATATTCGGTATCCCTGTAAATATCCTTGGCACCGCACTGGTCGGGACCGAAGTAGGGACCGATATCACTGATCCAGGAGAAACTGATCCAGTTGGAGATCGAACGCTGGCTGGCGGCACAGCAGAACCTGTCGGTATGTCCGATGATCCAGTTGGTCATGAAACCGCCGTAGCTGCCGCCTGTCTCGCATACTCTCTTCGGATCGATATTCGGGTATGCCTGCAGCACCGCATCGGTAAAGTCCATCAGGTTTCGGAAGTCCACTTCTCCGTACTGGTCACGGATATCCGCAAAGGCATCTCCCCTGCCGTCACTGCCGCGGATGTTGGTGAAGAAGACAACATAGCCTCTGGCAGCCCATACCTGCATCTCATGGAAGAATACCTCACCGTATACGGTACGGGGACCGCCGTGGATATCCAGTACAGCCGGGTACTGTTTCTCTGTATCAAAGTCTTCCGGCAGTAATACCCAGCCATGGAGCTGTTCCCCTTCCGACGCATAATCTATGCGCACAGGCTCAGCAATATACTTACCGGCCAGAGCTTCATCGTTCAGTGATGTCAGCTTTGTGAGATTCTTCCCGTTTTTATCGATCTCCCAGATCTCCGGTCCGTGTACAGCATCCTCCCGCAGAAGAGCGATCTTCTTCCCGACGGAAAGACCGCTGACAGCACCGGGCATATCAAAGATCTTCTTCAGATTCAGTTTCTCATCAAATCTGTAGACAACAGTATGATCTTCTTCCGTAGCCAGTGTATACCAGGCATCCCCGGTCTCTTTCGACTGTGCAGAACTGCCCAGGATATCACCGCCGACACTGTTGTGCAGACCGTATTCCGGCTTCATCACGCAGGTCAGCCCATCCTCATCCACACGCATGAAAGCATCTGTCTCATTGACACCGTATGCCTTGCCGTTGGAGGCCTGTACATACAGCGTATCCCTGATCAGTACGAGACTGCCCATGCTCAGATCATTCTTTCCGTATACGGTCTCTGTCTTGCCGGATGCAGGATCGTAGGCATACAGCTTGTCTGTCATCAGCCGGTGTCTCTGCGGCGTTGTGCCTGTATAGTAGATCTTCCCGTGATAATACTTCCAGCTTCCGGCATTGCGCTTTGCGGGGGTGATCCGCTTTACCGACAGTTCCGGTTCAAAGCGTACTTCAAACAGTGCCGATCTCTGCTTGTTGATAAAGCCCCTGCCGTTAAACCAGTACGGGATCTCATCCACAACGGTATAATCCTGTTCGCTCTTCTTCGCTTCCAGTTTCTTCTTTCTGGTTTCTTCACTGTCCAGGTATGCATCGGGATCTTCGGCATCGATCATCCCGGAAGCAATATATACACCGGGTTCTGTCTCCTTCAGACTGCTCATGCCAAACGGCAGCACACAGTAAGGCAGTGCCTCACCGCCGTTGATATCCATACGGTACAGTTCCGTTGTCCCGGGTACCGTATCCTTTGTGCGTCTTGACAGGATCAGATGGGTATTATCCTGCCAGAGCACGATCGACGCATCTGCTGTACTTGTCAGCTGTGCGGGTCTGCCGTTACGGATCAGCCATACATCCGTCCTGTATGTATTCTCCTTCTCATCACTGCGGGATACCTGAAAAGCCAGTGTCTTGCCGTCAGGACTGTACTGTAAATTCCCGGGGAATCTGTATTTCAGCAGATCCCGGATCGTGATCTTCTCAGCCATTTCTCTTCATCTCCTGTATCTTTAATGCCATGACCATTGTCTTGCCGTCGGTGATCTCTCCGTCCATGATCTTCTTTACGATCTCTGCCAGTGTCATTTTCTCCGGCACCAGATTCTCATCATCATCGAAGTGTTCGCCGACATAGCTGTCTGTCTTTGCGTAATACATGTGGATCACTTCCGAATCGTATGCCCCGGTAGGGATCATCTCTCCGAGATATACAAAGTCCTTTGCGGTATACCCGGTCTCTTCGGCAATCTCCCGTTTCGCTGTTGTCAGAGGATCTTCTCCGGGCTCACGCTTGCCGGCAGGGAACTCCAGCACTTCCTTCTCCTGTGCGTACCGCCACTGTGTAACCAGAAAGAACTTTCCCTCCTCATCCTCGAGGGCAATCGCAACTCCGCCGGGATGTTCAACCACTTCCCGCAGAGTCATATTCCCGTTGGGGATCCGGGCCTGATCTACTCTTACATTGATGACTTTTCCGCAGTATTTATATTCACTGCTTATCTGTTTTTCTTCAAGTTTGCTCATATGTCCATTCTAACACGACAAAGCCCGGCATATACCGGGCTCATCTTCTTCTGTGTATGCTATGTCAGCCTTTGATCAGTGCTTCTACTTCAGCTCTTTCCGGCATGGACAGCAGAGCACCTTTTCTCGTTGTGACGATCGAAGCAGCCGCATTCGCAAACGTAAGCATTTCCTTCAGATCTTCTTCTGTCAGGGTATTCAGATCATGTTCAAGCAGATAACTCAGGGAACTGCCCATGAAGGTATCACCTGCACCTGTCGTATCCACGGTATTTGCCTGGACAAAACCGGGTACCGTTACATCATAATTACCGCATACGGCACGGCTTCCCTCTTTACCCAGTGTAAGCAGGATCAGCTTGATACCATAGTGATCTCTGAGATATGCCAGAGCTTCATCATAGTCTTCCTTACCGGTAAACCAGAGGATCTCATTATCGGAGATCTTCAGAATATCACAGTGTCTGAGACCGTAATCAAATGCCTTCCAGGCATCCTGCAGAGAGTTCCACAGAGGCTCTCTGAGATTCGGATCAAAACTGATCGTTACGCCGTACTCTGTCGCTGTTCTGACAGCCTTCTTGGTTGCCTTACTGTTCTCCTCGTGTGTCAGTGACAATGTCCCGAAGTGGAAGATCCTGGTATCCTTGATCAGTTCCTCACTGACCTCATCTTCCCTGAGCATCATATCCGCACCGGGTTCACGGTAGAACGAGAAATCTCTGTCTCCGTCCGGTTTCTTCTCAACAAATGCCAGTGTTGTATGGATCTTGGGATCAACCGCAAGACCTGTCGTATCAATACCGATACTGTTCAGAACTCCGCGCAGCTGTCTGCCGAAGATGTCTTCACCAACCTTACCGATGAATGCCGTCCTGTATCCCAGCTTGTTCAGCATAGCCAGTACATTGCAGGGTGCACCGCCCGGATTTGCCGAAAAAACAGGATTGCCGTTATCATAACCATTCTGCACAAAATCGATTAGAAGCTCACCCAAAGCAATTACATCATATCTTTTCATGTCCATGTCCTCTTCATCACCATTATACAAATTTTATCAGTAAACAAAACCATGAACTCGGTATAAAAATGATGCTTTGGCATAAAAAAGTTTTGTCAAATATAGTTCAGTGATTCTTATCATGGTATAATGGAAATGAAAGACAGAAAGAGGTGAACTATGAGCAGATATGATATTGCGATCATAGGCAGCGGTCCCGCGGGTCTCGAAGCGGCGATCACGGCCAAGATCCGAAATAAGGATATCATCCTGTTCGGCAGTAAGGACCTGAGCAGCAAAATGCTCGTGGCTCATGAGATCCAAAACTATCTCGGACTGCCGTTCATTTCCGGAGCTGATATGGTCAAGGCATTCCGGAAACATGTTGAAGAGATGGGCATTGAGGTCACAGAAGACAAGATCACTGCTGTATATGCCTACGGAGACTTCTTCGTACTGCAGAGAAACAACGGTGAGATGGTCGAAGCAACCACGGTGATCCTGGCAACCGGTGTCGTCGCCGGCAAGCCCTACCCGGGAGAAGATACCTTCCTCGGCCGGGGCGTAAGCTACTGCGCAACCTGTGATGCACCACTGTACAAAGGCAAGACCGTAGCTGTCATCGGCGGCAGCAGTCATGAAGAAGCCGAGGCGGAATTCCTCAGTGAAGTATGCGCCAAAGTATACTACTTCCCGCTTTACAAAGACGAACCGGAGTTCAAAGCCGAAAATATCGAAGTCCACCGTGAAAAACCGATTGAGATCATCGGTGACATGAAAGTCAGGACACTGAAGACCGATCAGAATGAATATTCTGTCGACTGTGTCTTTGTTCTCAGGGATGCACAGTTCCCTGGACAGCTGGTGCCGGGACTGGAAACCGAAGGAAACGCTGTAAAAACAGATCTGCAAATGACTACCAACCTACCAGGTCTCTTCGTTGCAGGAGATATCGCCGGTCAACCATACCAGTACATCAAATCTGCCGGGCAGGGAAATATCGCGGCATTGTCAGCCGTTAATTATCTCGCCAAACTACCAAAATAACCCATATGTAAAGTAGTAAGCGAGGTGATTTTGATGGCATACCAGCCTAAGATGGAAAAAGATATTCGCAGCCCGCTTGAATACGGCATGGATGTATTCGGCGGTAAGTGGAAAACACGTATTATCAGTGTTCTCAACGAAAAACAGCCACTCAGATTCAATGAGCTCAAACGCGAACTGATCAACATCACAGACACAGTACTGAATTCAACGCTTAAGGAACTGATCGGATACGGGATCATCGAGCGTCACTCCTACAACGAACAGCCTCCCCGTGTTGACTACCGTCTCACCGAACGCGGAGAATCAGCAATCCCTGTGCTGGCCGGCATTGCCGAGTGGGTAGAAGAAAACTTCAACTGCCCTGAAAATGAAAATGCATAACTATACCAACAGGAGGATAGAAAAATGAGAATTATTACAAGTACAGAAGAATTTGATACAGTCATCAAGGAAAACGAAAAGGTCTTCGTAGACTTCTACGCTGACTGGTGCGGTCCCTGCAAGATGCTCGCCCCGATCGTTGAAGGTCTTGCCGGCAAACACCCCGAGACAACATTCATCAAGGTCAACATTGATGAAACACCGGATCTCGCAGAACGCTACGGTGTCATGTCCATCCCGACACTGATCGTCTTCAAGAACGGTGAAGCAGCCCAGGGTACTGTAGGCTATCAGCCTGAAGCAGGCCTTGAGGCAATGTTACAGAAAGCATAAGAATACGGAGCGAAAGCTCCTTTTCTTTACAGTCCTCAGGGACTGCTTTTTTTATATACGGATTGACTGTTCCCCAAGGGAACGGTCGTACTGTTTGTACAAGAAAGAGATCATTACTGATCGATATCACGGAGGCATTATGAAAAACAAAGTATGTTATTTCGTTCTTCTTTCCCTTCTGCTGTCAGGGTGCGCATCTGCAGGCGGACAGAATACCGGCAGCCAGAATGTACAAACCGATACCCCGGCACCGCAGGAAAGCAGTAAACCGGACGAAGTCCCGAAGAATGTATTTAAAAAAGATACAACGATCGAAGAGACCGTACTGTGGGATGATGGTTCCGTCATCATTACGGCATCCGAACTGAACTTCTCCAACTATTCGGCAGATCTGAAACTGAAGTTTGAAAACAACACGGATAAAGCCCTGAACTTCGTCTCCGGATCCATCGGCTACAGCAGTAATACCATCAATCGGTACATGACTTCGGAAATGTACGTCAATGAATCGGTAGATGCTGGGATGAAAGCCAACAAGACCATTTCCATCAGTCTGAATGAACTGCAGGCTCTTGGCATCAACGAGATCGCTGAGATCGGCATCGGCTTCATGATCACCGATGATGACCATAATGACTATGCCAGAACAGGTGCCCTGCTTATCCCCACCAGTGCCTATGACAGCTATGATCCTGATACTGATACATATCTTGAATCATTGCAGGACGGCAGTTTTGCGGCACTTGGCAACGCCGAAGTACACGATATCTTTACCGATGTCGCCTACAGCAATTCTCGTATACACCTGGACAGTGCCGCGGTCGTCTCCAACAGCAGCGGGGATACGGTGATCCTGCTGGAGATGACCAATACTTCCGAAGAGACAGTGATCGTCCGCTATGGCAGTGTGTCTGCAGATAACGTTGTGATCTGTTCATCCAACTGGACGAATGACACGATCGCACCGCACAAAACAGCGATCACCATGCTGGATCTGTCAAACATGATATCCGAAGAATATGCGTCAGCTATCGGTCTTGGCAGTGACTGTTCCTACACCGTGGATATTACCCTGATGGATGAAGAGTACAAGATTACCGACAATGTCACGACGGCTGAACTTGGCCCTGCCTATGCCGGGGAATTCAATACAGACGGAGATGTCCTGTATGATCAGAACGGATTTACCGTTATCTCCAAGGGATTAGCCAACGATCCCTCCTCGTATTCCGAAGACAAACATGCGCTGTTCCTGGTTATCAATAATAACGGTAAGCCTGCATATGCGAATATTGACTACAAATCCGTATCCGTAAACGGCTATATGACTGACTTCATATGCTATACCATGGAAGTTCCTCCGCACAAGGCAGCTCTTCTGGATCTTGAACTGATGAGCCGATCACTAAAGGAGAATGATGTCTCCGGTATCGAGAGTATTACCGAATTGAAATGTAAACTGCAGTTAGCTCAGGACACATACTATAACTACATTGATCAGCCTTCACTGAGTGTAAGCTACACACACTGAGACATAGAAAAAG
>CADBMY010000240.1 GCA_902795905.1 uncultured Erysipelotrichaceae bacterium | reverse complement strand
GTTCTCGTGGGAGACCAGATCATCCTCGGTAACGATCAGTGTATCATGATCCGCAAGGATCATATCCACACCGCCGATGACCGACTTCGCCAGTCCCTTATGTTCCTCGGCCAGGATCAGGGTCACCGACCTGAACCTGCTGTTCTCCTTGAAAGTACGCAGATATTCGCGGACCGCATCCACCTTCTGCTGATCGCCGTCCTTAGCAGGATTATACGCATCGTTAAAGATATAAAGGTCTGTCTCAGGAGCCAGTGTATTCCGGTCCAGGGCTTCCAGCGTCTTCTGCGTCTGTACAAGCCGGTTATATGTATATACTGCCGCCGGTGCTGTCATCGCCCGTCCTCCTTCGTATCATTCATGATCGTTTCATAGATCTTCTTCAAGGTTCTGCCGTTATTGCCGATATCCGTCAGCTCCCGGATCCGCTCTCTGCCTGCCTGCGACATGCGTGTACACAGTTCGGGATCATCAAACATCCGGGAGATCTTGAAGGCTGCCTGTTCCGGATCATTGAACGGATACAGCATGCACTGTGTCTCATCCTGTACAAGCGTAGGCACACCGCCGACAAACGAGCTGATGCTCGGGGTTCCCGCCAGCATTGCTTCCTGCAGGGAATTCGGCGAATTCTCGATCGAAGACGCGGACAGGAAGACATTCGCCTTCTGCAGCTGCTGTACAACTTCATCTGCCTTGAGACTGCCGAGGAAGATGATATTCTCTTCCAGCTTGTACTCCCGGATCAGCTTCTGTATATAACTGGCATAGGAGATGCCCAGCTTTGTGGCAGCACTGTCTGCCTTCATCAGGTTCTCACCGCCGATATAACACTTTACATCCGGATACTTCTTTTTCAGCAGACGGATGATCTCAACGATCATATGCGGAGCCTTGATCGAATAGTTGGCCTGGGTCACAAAGACCGTATGCGGATCCATACCGGATACCGTCCACGGTTCAGCAGTATAGAACGCATCACGCAGAGATTCATTCAGATGAAAGTACCGCGCCTGAGGATGACTGATCCTGACATAGGCCTCATCCCAGTCCGTCCTGCCTGCCGTATACCTGGCTTCACGCATGATCGTCTGTTCCGGTCCCTGACGCTTTTCAAACTCTTTCTTCCGCAGATACATATACAGCCGGAATAACGGTGATACCTTGTGAAAGCGGTCGTAGTCTGCGTAATAGTAATGCTTGTATACATCGATGATCCCCTGGATGTAGACCAGTGTCTTATGCATATCCAGATACGGGATCAGATCATAGACATACTCATTCTCTATACCGAACAGATGATAGACATCACACGGATAGTTATCCATGTACTGCCTGATCATCTCCTTGTTTTTATACAGGATCAGAGCATAATGTATACCGTTGATCAGATGTGTTTCGATCCTGTCTTCATCCGCCTTCTCAAAGGCCGCATAGTAAAGTTCTGTACCGCCGGCTTCCTGCAGACCCGCAATAAAACCCCTGATCCAGCCGCCGCCGGTCTCTTCACTTCTCCCGAAATAACTGCCGATCCCCTCGTGGAGATATCCGCACACAAACATTACTTTCATCATGCTTTTCCTCTGCGCTGTTTCAGCACGCTGCCAAAGAGATCCAGGACCACGGCAGGATTCAGTGCTCTGAGAATATAATACGTGTTGATCCGCGTTCTGGCAAAAGTCAGGGGACCGATCGTTGATGTGATGATCTGTGTCACGACTGTTGCCCAGGCGGCACCGACCATACCGAACTTCTGTATCCAGAAGTAATTCAGGATCAGGTTGACAGCTGCGCCTTCCGCCAGGATGTATTTCTGATATACCTGATTGTTCTCACAGACCATCCAGGCCCCTCTGGCGACACCGAGGAACGCAAACGTATTGATCCATGTACATACCCGCAGACAGGCAATCGAAGGCGCATACTCTGCCCCGTACAGGATCAGGATGATTGGTTTTGCCAGGACCGTGATCAAAGCCGAAGCACACACACTCATCCAGAAGACAAGACTGTACAGCTGTACGATCCGCTTCTCATACATCTCACGGTCGCTCTTATGGGCTTCGACGATCGCCGGGTAGAAGGAATCGATGACTGCCTGTAATACGAATGACCAGATCGCATTCACTCCGAGAGCCGTCCCGTACCAGCCTACACTCTGCGTATCCAGGAAACTCTTGATCATGATCGTATCCATCTGTCCGTAGATCGAGATCATCAGTGCCGAAAAGATGAAGTGATAGCTTCTGGTTAACATGCTGAGACCGAAAGCAGGCTCAAAGTTCAGCCTGTCACTGTCCGCCGATGATCTGTATGAAGAATACAGCATCACGCCGATCAGAAACGGTTCCAGCGCCGAAGCTGCCGCGAACCACAGCACACCCTTATATGTCATCAGGCAGTACAGCCTGTATACAGCCATGATCACATACGTGATCGTCTGGATAATACTGGATACCTTGGCCTGCAGACGGGACTGATACCAGTAATTGAATACTTCAAACGAATTAAACAGCTGGGCT
Source organism: uncultured Erysipelotrichaceae bacterium (assembly GCA_902795905.1). Lineage (GTDB taxonomy): Bacteria > Bacillota_I > Bacilli_A > Erysipelotrichales > Erysipelotrichaceae > Bulleidia. Next base: position 841 of record CADBMY010000240.1, on the reverse strand, counting down.
GTAAACAGGATCGCCGATACGATGACCATCAGGTGATCACCGGGATTCAGAAAGGCAATCAGACACGTCGTCACAACCGCACAGAAGATACTGGCCAAAAGACGCATGCCCAGCACCGTACCAAGCACCGAGCCCTGCCGGTCTTTGTGATCGAGCAGTTCCTTGATCAGAATATTGTTCAGACCGAGGACTGCGATCGCACCGGAGAAAGAGACAAACGCATCAACATAGCCGATAATACCGATATTGTTCGGTCCCAGAAAACGTACGGTCCATGTGGAAATGATCAGACCGATGAACATCTGGAAGACTCTGGCACCAACCATCCAGCCGGCATTTTTAAAGATCTTCGCGCTCATTTCAGCCCTTTCATCAGTTCCATGATCCTGGCTGTCTGGACATGATTATTCTTATATGTACGGACAAACTCTCTTGCCTGTCTGCCCTTTTCTTCCTTCTCTTCCGGTGTCATCTTCTCATACACATGCAGAAACTTCAGGATATCCTGTGCACTGCCTTCGCCAAGATCCCCGATCACCTCAAAGTATTCTTCCGGTATGCATGCCAGACGTGAACTGGCCGTAAAGGTCCCGGTATTCATATACTCCATCAGTTTGCTGGGGAACGAATACTTCACGAAGTCCTGATGGATCGGACGCGGATTCATCAGTAATGACGCATTCTGCAGGATCGGCATCAGTTCGGCATTCAGCACTGTGCCCATGATCCGTATCTTCGGCTGTTTCCGCACTCTTTCTTCCAGTGCCGGCAGAGCTTCCCCGCTGCCGTAGAAAAGCAGATCTCCCTGCGGTTCCTTCCAGCCAAGATAGCCATCCGCCAG
>CADBMY010000239.1 GCA_902795905.1 uncultured Erysipelotrichaceae bacterium | reverse complement strand
GAGTGGCAGAGAGACCACAGTGTATCGGTACAGAAGGCTGCCAACATGACACCTGAAGAACTTGAAGGAAAGATCATCACCGGTGTGATCGGTGAATATGAGTATCCTGAATATACCGAAAAGTACCAGACGATCATAGACAAGGTCAGAAAGGGGTAAACATGAAGGAAGAGATCAGATTGACCGGATCAGGCGGACAGGGCGTTATCCTGGCTTCCGTGATCCTGGCAGAGGCTGCAGTCCTGAACGGACAGAACGCGGCTCAGTCACAGGCATACGGTCCGGAAGCACGCGGCGGCGCATGCAAGGCCGAAGTCGTCATCAGTGATGAAACGATCCGTTTCGGCAAGGTCATCACACCTTCGTTCCTGCTGGCCCTGAACCAGAAGGCAGCCGACCAGTACGCTGCAGGTGTATCCCCGGAGACGATCATCATGCTGGATGATTCCCTGACGACGCCTGCCGGACTCGAGAATAACAGAGTCATCCGTCTGCCGATCATCGAGACCGCCAAGGAGAAGGTCGGAAGACTTGTCACAGCCAATATCGTGGCTGTCGGCGCTATCAACAACGTTCTGAAGATCTGCGACAATGAGACACTCTTTGAAGCAGTGAAGATGCATATCCCGAGAGGAACCGAAGAGATCAATCTCAAGGCTCTTTCCGAAGGAGAAAAACTCGGAGGTCAGCTGTAAATGAAGATCCATGAATATCAGGCCAAGGAACTCTTCGAAGAGTTTGGTATCCCTGTCCTCGGCGGCAAGGTCGCTGAGACAGCGGAAGAGGCAGTAAAGATCGCCGAAGGACTGAAGGCACCTTATGTCATCAAGGCTCAGGTGCACTCCGGCGGCAGAGGCAAGGCCGGCGGTGTCAAGCTGGTCAACACACTGGAAGAAGCCCGTGAGGCAAGTGAGAAGATCCTCGGCATGACGCTTATCACACACCAGACGGGACCGGAAGGCAAGCTGGTCAGAAAGGTCCTGGTCACGGAAGCTGCCGAAGTTGCGAAGGAATACTACTTCGCGATGACGGTCGACAGAGATACCGGCAAGCTGGCGCTGATCGCTTCTTCCGAGGGCGGCATGGAGATCGAACAGGTCTCGAAGGAAAGCCCGGAGAAGATCCTGACAGAGAAGATCGATGCTTCCGTAGGCCTCAGAGATTATCATCTGCGTTATCTTGCGGATAAGCTTGGTATTAAGGATGTCAAGGGCTTCATCAAAACAGGTCTTGGCATGTACAAGCTGTTCTATGCCAAGGACTGCAGCCTGGTCGAGATCAATCCCCTGGCTGAGCTGAAAGACGGTACGATCGTTGCCCTGGACTCCAAGATCAACTTCGATGACAACGCGCTGTTCCGTCATCCCGAGATCGAAGCCATGAGAGATCCTGCGGAAGAGGATCCCCGTGAACTGGAAGCCAAGGCATATGACCTGAACTATGTATCGCTCGGCGGCAATGTCGGGTGTCTGGTCAACGGTGCAGGTCTGGCAATGGCTACGATGGACATGATCCATGCGGTTGGTGCGGTACCTGCCAACTTCCTCGATGTCGGCGGCGGTGCTACGGCCGAGAAGGTCACCCGTGCGTTTGAGATCATTCTCTCCGACAAGGATGTCAAGTGCATCTTCGTCAATATCTTCGGCGGCATCATCAAGTGTGACATGATCGCAGAAGGTCTGATCACGGCCGCAAAGACGATGAATCTGCAGATCCCCGTTGTGGCAAGACTTGAAGGCACCAACGTTGAAGAAGGCAAGCGCATGATGCGGGAGTCCGGACTGAATATCCTGCCGGCGTCCTCCATGCGTGAAGGCGCGGAAATGTGCGCGAAGATCGTAAAGGAGGCAGCGTAATGGCTATTCTCATTAACAAGGATACACGTGTGATCGTGCAGGGTATGACCGGTTCCCAGGGAACCTTCCATACCGAAAAGATGCTTGAATACGGTACGAAAGTCGTTGCCGGTGTTACGCCGGGCAAGGGCGGACAGACACATCTTGGTGTACCTGTCTTCAATACGGTCAGAGAGGCAAAGGAAGCGACCGATGCCAATGCGTCGATCATCTTCGTGCCGGCAAAGTTTGCGGCGGCTTCGATCATCGAAGCAGCAGAGGCTGGCCTTCCGCTGATCGTCTGTATCGCCGAGGGTATTCCCGTACTGGATATGATGAAGGTCAGAGAGTACCTGAAGGATAAGGATGTTACCCTGATCGGTCCCAACTGTCCCGGTCTTTCCACCGTCGGTGAATGCAAGCTCGGCATCATGCCCGGCAATATCCATATTCCCGGTCATATCGGTGTCGTTTCCCGCTCCGGTACGCTGACATACGAGAGTGTTTCACAGTTAACGGCTCTCGGCCTTGGTCAGACAACAGCTGTCGGTATCGGCGGTGACCCGGTCAAGTGCTTTACCTTCAAGGATGCGTTAAAGCTCTTTGAGCAGGATCCCGATACATACGGTGTGCTGATGATCGGTGAGATCGGTGGCGCTGATGAAGAAGAAGCCGCAAGAATGCTCAGAGACGGTGAGTTCACCAAGCCTCTGGCTGCCTTTATCGGCGGTGCTACGGCTCCTCCCGGCAAGCGTATGGGCCATGCCGGTGCGATCATCTCCGGCAACAGCGGCACGGCTGCAGGCAAGCAGAAAGCCCTGAAAGAGGCAGGTGCTTCCGTAGCCATGACACCTGACCAGATGGGCAATGCGATGAAGGATGCCCTCGAAAGAGCCGGTATCCTTGAGAAGTGTCTCGGATAAGATGAGAATGCTGGTGGTGGCTGCACATGTCGGTGACTTTGTGTGGCGCTCTGCCGGGTCTATTGCGAAATACGTGCGGGAAGGACATCATGTCGAAGTGATCGTCCTTTCCGACGGTCTTGTGGCAGAAGCAGCAGAGTATTGGAAAAGAGAAGGTGCCAATGAACAGGAAGGAGCCCTGATCCGGAAACAGGAAGGTGAAAGAGCTGCTGAGATCCTGCTCGGAAGCACCGAAAACTACCACTTTCTTGGCTGGAAAGACCATCCTATTATTCTGAATGAAGAACGTATGGACATCCTGATCGGTCTGATCAGAGATGCCCAGCCGGATATCATTCTTACACATGATCTGAAGCGGGATCTCTACAATCCCGATCATGGTCATGTCGGGGAGTTTGTGCTTGAAGCTTCGTGTCATGCCAGGAGTACAGGCAGACATGACGGCCATCCGCGGCTGACGCATGTGGCACCGCTGTTCGGCTTTGAGGCAGAGAATCCCGATATCTGCGGCTTTGTGCCGGGGATCTACATCGACATCACACAGGATATCGAAAAGAAGTGTGAGGCGATGCGGGCTGTGCAGACACAGTCCAAAATGTACGACAAGTATCTTGCAAAAGCTGCTGCCCGCGGACGTGAGGCAAGTGCCCGCTGCGGCTGTAAAGGCTGTCAGTATGCGGAAGCTTTCTCACTGACCGGTCCCATCGGCCATGAAGGCAGATTTGTCTGGTAAGAACTTGCGGGTGAAAAATAATATACAAGTGTTAAACTAACGTATTGAGGGAGTAACCAGCTCTACGCAGACAGTTCGTCATCACGGTATGTATTACCCGGATTGTCTTTAAAAGGTGAGACTCATGTACAGTAAACGGCTGTGTATGAGGCTTGGATATTTACTATAAGCACAGCTGTATGGTTGTGCTTTTTTCGACGAAAGGGGTAATTCAAATGATTCTTGCGTTATGCTTGTTTGCGGTCATGTATGTACTGCTTCTGGCTCTGCCTAAATACAGGTATATTACAGCACTTTCTGCAGCTGTGATCTTCATGGTACTGGGGATCCTGCCGCCAGCCAATGCGCTGGGGGCGATCAACTGGAACGTGATCATGATGCTGTGCGGAACGATGATGATCGTTGAGCTGTTTATCGAAAGCGGGATGCCGGCAAGGATGTCGGAAGGATTGCTGAAGATGGTGCCGAACGTACAGTGGGCTGTCGTTGTACTGAGCTTATTCTCGGGTATCATCTCGGCGTTTGTGGATAATGTCGCAACGGTGCTGATGGTAGCGCCGGTAGGTCTTGCGGCAGCCAGAAAGATCGGCACCAACCCGATCCCGGTCATCATCAGTATCGCGGTATCCTCCAACCTGCAGGGTGCGGCGACACTGGTCGGTGATACGACAAGTATCCTGCTTGGTTCCTATGCGAACATGAGCTTCAATGACTTCTTCTGGTTCCAGGGCAGACCCGGTATCTGCTGGGCGGTAGAGCTTGGTGCGATCCTGACCGTACCGGTGATCCTGTACCTGTTCCGCAAGGAGAAGGGCAAGGTCGAGTCGGAAGTCACAACGGTGGTGAGCGACTATATGCCGACAGTCCTGCTGGTTGGTGTGGTATTACTGCTGATCACAGCTTCACAGTTTGAAAACAAGCCGGAGCTGACCAACGGCTACATATGCATGACCCTGGGCATCATCGGTACAGTATATGAGATGATCAGACAGAAGAGTACGAGAGTAGTAACAGATGTACTGAAGTCGGTGGACTATGAGAAATTGTTACTGCTGTGCGGTCTGTTCATGGTCATTGAGGGCATTACCGAAGCCGGTGTCATCGATGCGATCGCCAATGCCTTCGTCAAGGTGGGCGGTACGAATGTCTTCCTGATGTATACGATGATCGTCTTTGTCTCGGTGTTCGTCTCTGCCTTCGTGGATAATATTCCCTACGTTGCAACGATGTTACCGGTCGTGACGGGTATTGCCTCACTGATGGGTATCTCTCCGTATCTGTTTGATTTCGGTCTGCTGATCGGTGCTACTCTGGGCGGTAATATTACACCGGTAGGTGCCAGTGCCAACATTGCCGGTATCGGTATCCTGCGCAAGGAAGGCTATGAACCGACAACAGCGGATTTCTTCCGCATCGGTGTGCCCTTTACGATGACGGCTGTCCTTGCCGGATATGTTGTGATCTGGCTGATCTGGTCCTAGTATGCAGAAGTCAGACAGATTCCTGCTGAGTGCTCTGCTGGCCTTCTCAGGAGGCTTTCAGGATGCATATACGTATATTGCCAGAGGGAAGGTTTTCGCCAATGCCCAGACCGGCAATCTCGTGCTCCTGAGCGTCAATCTGATGGAAGGTGAGTATGCGACGGCACTGCACTACATCTGGCCGCTGCTGGCGTTTGCCTGCGGGGTATTTGCGGCTGAGCAGATCGGCAGCCGCAGACACCGTGATGCACGTCTGCACTGGCGTCAGAAGGTCCTGCTTGCGGAGATCATCCTGCTGGCAGGTGCCGCCTTTGTGCCGGAGAGATATAACACGCTGGCCAACATGCTGGTATCCTTCAGCTGTGCGATGCAGGTGGAAGCCTTCCGCCATGCCGAAGGGAACAGCTATGCCAGTACAATGATCATCGGCAACCTCCGCAGCGGTGTTTCCAATCTGTCTGTGTGGCTCAGAGAAAAAGACAGTGCGCACAGGAAGGCGGCACTGTTCTTCTTCAGTATCATCGTTATATTCGGCATCGGCGGCGGTATCGGCGGGATCATGTCACTGCGTATCGGTATGAAGGCAGTACTGGTCTGTCCGCTGATCCTGCTGCTTGGATGTCTGTATATGAAATAATGCCCGGAAGGGCATTTTTATCTATGGATGAGTGCGGAGAGCTGTACAAACAGCACGCCGGTAAAGTAGACGACAAGACACAGGAAGGCAAATATCGCAAAGCCGGCAGGCAATCCCCAGCGTGTAAAGCCATACCAGTCATTGGTGTACCGTCCTTCGCCAGCCCCGTTGATCAGGATATTGGAGAGATAACATATACCGTAGATAAACATCGGGATGACAGCCAGGATCTTCTCTCTGCCTGTAGGCGTCTGTGTCTCCATCAGGATGAACTCGGCTGCACAGAGCAGCGGGATAAACGCGTGGAACCAGAAGTTGGAACCGACATACATCATCCGGTAGCCGAAGATCGGGCCAAGGAAGAAGATCACGACCAGAAAGGTCAGAAAGATCGTCGCCGTACCGGTATACTTCAGGAAGAACAGCAGTCTTTCATACCGGGGATCTCTGTACAGAAACAGCCAGATGCAGGCGATGACAGCGCAGAGCAGATTGGAGAGCACGGTATAGTACTTGAGACTCCAGATACCCCGGGAAGAGAATGTGCCGCCGCCGTGGAAGACCATGCGCAGCCAGGCTGTAAATGTGATGACAGCGATCAGGATATTGATGATCACACGTATTGATTCTTTGTTCATATCTTGAGTATATCATGAAGGAAATACTGCTGCGGTAATATGAAAGATAACAGTCAGACATGAAAAAAGTGCAGTACTGGTGTACCGCACTTTTTGTATCCCTGTTTAGTCCAGATATTCAAGATTCTTTCCTGTTGCCGGATCAAACATGTGAACGGCATTCGGAGCGAATGTGAACTTGACCGTAGAACCGATATCGAGAGAGTTATCGGCCAGATCCAGTGTAGGTACGATCACGATGCAGTCTCTGCCGAGAGTGTTCATGTGCAGATGCACGGAGGAACCCATCATTTCGGAGACTTCTACTTCACCGGTGATCGTTCCGCCTTCGACTTCACCAAGGGTGATGTGCTCAGGACGGACACCGATCTGGATATCCTGTTCACCGATATTGTGAGCCTTGAGACGTTCCTGCTTGTCTTCGGATACAACGATCGTTGCATTGCCTACCTGTACAGCATACTTACCGTCTTTCTTGACCAGCTTGCCGTCAAACATGTTCATCTGAGGCATGCCGATGAAGCCGGCTACGAAGGTGTTTACAGGCTTGTTGAAGACTTCCTGAGGTGTACCGATCTGCTGAACTTCACCGTCTTTCATGATGACGATACGGTCACCTAAGGTCATGGCTTCCGTCTGGTCATGTGTGACGTAGATGAAGGTCGTGTTGATACGGTGTCTGAGCTTGATGATCTCAGCACGCATCTGGTTTCTCAGCTTGGCGTCAAGGTTGGACAGAGGTTCGTCCATCAGCAGTACCTTCGGCTCACGGACGATAGCACGTCCGATCGCTACACGCTGTCTCTGACCGCCGGAGAGTGCCTTCGGCTTACGTTCGAGATACTGTGTGATGCCAAGGATCTCGGCTGCTTCGTTGACACGGCGGTCGATCTCAGCCTTCGGGACTTTTCTGAGCTTCAGAGGGAATTCGAGGTTCTGTCTGACTGTCATGTGCGGATACAGAGCATAGTTCTGGAATACCATCGCGATATCTCTGTCTTTCGGCGCTACATCATTGACCAGTCTGTCATCGATGCGGAGCTCACCTCTGGTGATCTCTTCAAGACCTGCGACCATTCTCAGGGTCGTGGACTTACCGCAGCCGGAAGGTCCTACCAGGACGATAAATTCCTTGTCTGCGATCTCCAGGTTGAAGTCATCAACAGCGACGACACCTTCATCGGTGACCTTCAGCTTGTAGGTCTTTTCCTCTGCAGGCTCTTCATCCTTCTTCGTCTTTTTCTTCTTCTTTGTCTCGCTTTCGGTGTTTGGATAGATTTTCTGGATGCCTTTCAGTGATACTTTTGCCATAAAATGTTTTGCCCCTTTCCTATAACTGAAAGAATTATGAAGCCGGTGACCGGATAATATCGAACAGGGCCCGACTTACTGGCACGGTCTTTCACCGTTACAGCCTTTCTGAGTTTCCCGTATATGCGGGAATACAGTTATTGCTCTGCATCAAGCAGATACAGAATGTAGTTCAGGCATTCCTCCTGCCTGGGGGAGTTGGCGATAATCGCTATATACAGGTTTTCCGTGATACCGGCATTGCGGAAGATCGGGAAACCGGAAGCGTCGACGGCGTTGGCAGCTGTCTCTGTGACTGAGGAGTATGTTTCGGATTCGCCGAGACTGTATTCCACGGCATTGTCTTCAACGATCACCTGGTTGGATACCAGATACGGCTGCAGTTCTTCGTATGCGCTGAGATCCAGCAGGAAGCCGCTCTCGGACATCTGCCGGTATGCCTCGCCGTTCATCACGACGAGATCCATCTGTTTCGCACTGATCGCACCCAGGACCTTGATCTTGGAGGCATAGGCGTACTGGTGGTTCTCACCGGACGGTTCATCCGAGATATACAGATCTCTGTATACAAGAACGGTATATTTCTTCGGTGCTCTCTGTGTGAAGGTGATATAGTCATCGGTCAGCTTGTGATCAAGCACTTCCCCGAAGGAGACGTTTTCCCACCCGGCATAGAGAACAGGCTGTTTTTTTACAGCGTTGCCTACCAGTGTCGTGATCAGCACGATCAGTGCCACGGCAGCGGTAAACAGCGGGAGTTTGTAATATGTGCAGATATAGCTGACCTTTTCGCCGAAGGTCATCTTACGGAAGGCTTCCCGTACTTCTCTGCGTTCTTTTGCGGACCCTCTCATTCTGCTTCCTCATAGTTCAGCGTCCGGAAGACACTGATCAGCAGATAGGACGACAGCAGTGCGCACAGTCCTTCGCCGAAGATGATCAGCGGGGTGAAGATCACGACGACGGCGTAGAACATCGCAAAGTGGATGGCGAATACCAGGATCGTACAGAAGAGATACCGCAGACCGATCAGCAGTGAGTTGATCAGCATCGCTCTGTCTGTATTTGCGTACCGCGCGATCAGCGGATAGACATAGATCAGTACGATCGTATAGACGACAGCGGCAGCGATCAGCAGGGCAAGATTCAGCGTCCACATGATGGCAGGAATACCGGTGGAGGATGCCCGCAGATGCCAGGTGATATAGCCGCCTGCCGCCAGCAGAATGCCGATCACGAGCATCAGCAGCCAGATCCTTGTGGCCTGCCTGAAGTTTGAACGGAATGCCCTGAAGAACTCCTTGGTCAGCGTC
>CADBMY010000238.1 GCA_902795905.1 uncultured Erysipelotrichaceae bacterium | reverse complement strand
TTCCCGACATATGCACTGGGCAGTGCGATCGCAGCCCAGGTCATGCATACGATGCGGCAGTCGCTGGATGTCGATGCCTGTCTCAGAAACAGCAGATTTGATCTGATCGTTGACTGGCTGAGAGAAAATGTACATCACTGGGGCGGACGCTATCAGGCCAATGAGATCCTGAAGATGGTTACCGGCGAACCCTTTAATGTAAAGTACTATCTGGATTATCTTGAAGAAAAATACCGTACACTGTACGGTATCGAATAACAGTAAAGCGGTATGGAGACATACCGCTTTCTCTTAGATAATACGCTTTTTGCCATGGTAGGCGATAGCTACAAAATCCGGGCCGACATGCGTGGCGATCACCGGACCAAGTGTCATGATCGTGATCTCGGCATCCTTGAACTGAGGATATGTCTCACGGAAGTCTTCTCTGACCTTGACGGCATCCTCGTAGTCATCCGCTTCGATCACAACGATCTCTTCATCGCCGGTATAGTCTGCCAGATCATCCCTGCAGGCAAGAACCAGTTCATGCATGGCTTTCTTTCTGCCGCGGACCTTGTCGATGGCGACGACCTTGCCGGCAGTATCGACATACAGCATCGGCTTGATACTGAGAAGGGTGCCGACGATCGCGGAAGAATTGGAGAGTCTGCCGCCGCGCTTGAGCCACTTCAGGTCATCGACCATAAACCGGTGAATAAACTCCATCTTATGTTCTTCACCCCATGCGTACAGCTCATCCATGGTCATCCCGGCTTCCTTGCGCTTCACCAGCTGTTTGACAAACAGATGCAGACCGCCGGTAATGCAGTAGCTGTCAATAAAGTATATTCTGCGTTCAGGGTATTCTGCACTGACTTCTTTGATCGCTGCTTCAGCGTTTGCGACGGAGCCGGATATAGCTCTGGACATATCGGTGAACAGGATATCCTGTCCCTGATCAAGGATGCCCTTGAAGAACTCATAATACGCATATTCGGAGATCTGTGATGTGTTCGGCAGTTTGTCTTCACGCATTTTGCTGAACAGGAAAGCCTTGCTTTCGGCTGTGCAGTCATCTTTGTATACCTGATCCTCGATCGTATATGTATAGGAAATAAAAGGAATATGATGTTCCTGCATATATTCAGCGGTCAGATCCGCTGTGGATGAAGTTGCAATAACGTAGTTTTCCATGTATAGATCTCCAGTTTGTATTATAAACGGATAATCACTTGTTTGTAAAACAGGATCAGAAGCCGCGCTGATCAAAACCCATGGATGCCAGTGTCTCGTTCTTGAAGTCCAGGAATCTGTCTTCTTTGATTGCCTGTCTGGCGTCTTCCATCAGCCTGATCAGGAAGCGTACATTGTGGATCGACAGCAGTCTGGTGCCGAAGCCTTCCTTGGCTCTGGCCAGATGGCGCAGATATGCCCGGGAGTAATTGCGGCAGGTGTAGCAGTCGCAGGCAGGATCCAGCGGACCGAAGTCTTCACTGTATTTCTGCTTGTCGATACTGATGCGTCCTTCCGAAGTCATCAGGGTACCGTGTCTGGCCAGTCTTGTCGGCAGGACACAGTCGCACATGTCAATATTCAGAGAGACAGCCTCAAGCAGATCGTTGACAGCCCCGACACCCATCAGATACCGCGGTTTGTCGTAGGGCAGCAATTCGGCAGACTCACGTACCATACGGACCATGGTCTCCTTGTCTTCACCGACGGATGTACCGCCGATGGCATAGCCGTCAAAGCCGATCTCAACGAGCTTTTCAGCGCTGTAATGCCGCAGATCCGCGTAGTCACCGCCCTGAACGATACCGAACAGAGCCTGTGTTTCGGGCTTCTGATGCGCATTCTTGCCGCGTTCTGCCCAGCGCAGTGTTCTCTCCATGGAAGCCTTGGCATAAGCATATTCTGCCGGGTAGGGGATACATTCATCAAAGGACATGATGATATCCGCACCGATCGCATTCTGGATCTGTATTGATTTCTCCGGAGACAGGAAAAGTCTGTCACCGTTCTTCGGGTTCTTGAACAGTACACCTTCTTCACTGATCTTGCGTGCATCAGCCAGCGAAAAGACCTGAAAACCGCCGCTGTCGGTAAGCATCGGTCCCTTATAGTTCATGAACTTCTGCACACCTCCGGCCTTGTCTACGATATCTTCACCGGGCTGCAGCCAGAGATGATAGGTATTCGCAAGCACAACACCGGCACCAAGCGCATAGAGTTCTTCCGGAGAGAGGAACTTGACTGTAGCCTGAGTTCCGACCGGCATGAACATCGGTGTTTCTACGTCACCGTGAGGGGTATGAAGGATCCCGGTTCTCGCACCGGACTGCGCACATACATGTGTGATCTCAAATCGAATTGGGCTTCGCATGTTAATCAGTATAACAGAAATCATGATATAGTAGGTATATGAAGTCGTGTGTTATCAAAATTCGCAATCTTCCGGAGATGAAGGGAACTCTGCATCAGATCAGAGTGAAACCTGTTGCGGCACTGTCACTGATCATTGTACTTGGCGCTGTCCTGATCGTTCGCTATCCGTATTTTATTTCGGCTGCGCTGGGGATGATCATGATGGCATGTTTTGCGCTTTCGGTCATGCCCGACAGAACTCTGATGACTTTCTCCGATGAGTTTCTGGTTCTTTACAACCAGAATGACAGAAGCAGCTGTATGCTCATCTACTGGGATGAAGTCGTGAACTGGCAGTATGAATGGCATCCGGTGACCGATCTTTTTATTGTGAATCTGACCGACGGCAGTTCGGAAGCTGTTGAGATGTACTCAAAGCGGAAGATCGTACGCTGCATGAATCAGTACCTGCCGGGAAGGGAGATCCGTTCAAGCCGGATCAAACAGACTGTATGAGAGTCACTGCGATCGACTTTGAAACCGCGAATGCGTCTGCCGCAAGTATCTGCTCGGTGGGTATTTCCGTCCTGCAGGAGGGGGTTATTGCGGATGAATACTATTCTCTGATCCGTCCGGAGGAAAATGTATCACACTTCAACCGGATGAATATCATGGTCCACGGAATCCGTCCTGCGGATGTCAGGGAAGCACCGGATTTCCGTCAGGTATACCGGGAGATCCTGCCGTATTTCGAGGATACGGTCGTCTGTGCGCACAATGCCGGTTTTGACATGGGCTGTCTGAAAGCAGCCTGTATAAACTGCGGTCTGCCGGTGCCTCATCTGCGTTACTTTGATACGGTCAGACTGGCCCGGAAGCTGTTTCCGCGTCTTGAACATCATCGGCTTGATGATGTCTGTGAACATATTGGTTTTGAACTGAACCACCACAATGCGGCAAGTGATGCGGAAGGATGTCTGATGATCGCTCTGCAGGCAATGAACCTGACCGGTGTTTACGATATAGAAGAGATGCTTGCGCAGTGCGGCATCAGATTATACAGCTTATAGGAGGAATTATGTTAAAGTGCAGAGAATGTAAGGAATGCAACGGCCTGGCCTGTCGGGGTGAGATCCCGGGTCTTGGCGGTAAGGACAGCGGCAGAGCGTTTATCAACAATGTGGAGGCATTGAAGAGAGTCAGGATCAACATGGATGTCTGTGCGGAACCGGGAGAGATCACGACAGAGACAGAGATCCTCGGCATCCCGATGAGTATGCCTGTGTTTTCGGCTCCGGTTGCCGGCATTAAAAACAACTATGGTTATGATATCGGTGAATACGAGTATTCACAGCTGATGCTTCAGGGATGTGCGGATGCCGGCATCATCGGTTTTACCGGTGACGGTATCGATCCCGAGGAACTCTTTGCCAAACCGGCAAGAGCGATCCATGATCTCGGCGGTAAGGGTATCGCAACGATCAAACCGTGGGTAAAAGAGGGTGTTGATCTGCGTATCGGTATCCTCAAGGATCTGAAGACCAGTGCTGCCGCCATGGATATCGATGCGGCCGGGTTACCTCTCTTAAGAGCCGGCAAGACACCTGTAGAGACAAAGACAGCAGCTTCTCTGCGCTATATCAAGGAATCTCTGGACAGACCGTTTATCGTCAAGGGTATCATGACTGTGCATGCGGCATTAACAGCAGTGGAGGCAGGGGCAGATGCCATCGTCGTCTCCAACCACGGCGGCCGTGTCATGGATGATACACCCGGTACAGCAGAAGTTCTGCCGGCGATCGCTGATGCCGTCAAGGGGAAGATCACGATCCTGGTGGACGGCGGTATCCGCAGCGGCAACGATATCTTCAAGTGTCTGGCCCTCGGTGCTGACGGTGTTCTGATCGGCAGACCGCTCGCTCTGGCATGCATCAAGGGCGGCAGTGAAGGCGTCAAGGCCCTGGCTGACAAGTACAGAGATCAGCTCAAACAGGCGATGCTGATGACAGGATGTCATACACTGGCAGATATTACGAGAGACAAAGTCACTGTCAAAGAATAATGTAAATGTTTTCATTAAATATGTAATATGTTTACATTTGTTATAATATGTCATATAATTCCTTGCAGAGGTAAATATGACTGAATTTGAAAACAATGCTTATTTCTGGCAGAAAGTTGATACATTGTTTCTGTCCAGCAATCTGATCATCTCCAGACATAAGGGAGATACACATCCAACCTTCAGAAACATGATCTATCCGGTCGAATACGGTCATCTTGATGACACGCTTGGCACCGGAACCGAAGGTCTCAGTGTATATGTCGGTTCTGACACACCCGGAAAAGTTACTGCGGTCGTGATCGCTGCCGATATCCTGATGAAGACGATCGACATCAAACTTCTCACAGCATGCACCGAAAAGGAAGTGTATGAGGTGCTCCGCTTTCTGAACCAGACGGATTTTCAGAAGACAGTGCTGATCCGCAGGGGAAATCATATTCCTTCCTGGGGTCTCTCTGATAACGGATAATGCTGAATGACCATACATTTGTATGGTCGTTTTTTTGTTTTAAACGAGACATCTGTATAATAGGACTGTGAGTTATTAGCATGCTGTATCTGTTAGTTAGTCTGTTTGCCAGCATTATTGGGGCAATATGCGGGATCGGCGGCGGTGTGCTCGGCGGCATCATCGGACGTATGATCAATAAAAAAATCGACAGCAAAGCTGTCGAAAAACTCTTTCTGTCTGCCATGGTACTGATCCTTTTGATCTGTGCCATGAATGTATACAAGTATCTGTTTGCCTAGATCAGCGGATCGGATCACCGGCAAAGTCGTACTGCAGATCATCTTCGCTGAAGTCTGTGATCAGCTCTGCCGCAAAGATCATCGCATCATCGTAGATCTCCATGAAGGAACGGTGACCGATAACACCGCGTGAAGGTGAATCGTACTCCCGGTGTTCTTCATTCAGCACAAGACTGTCATGATCGGGCTTGTTCAGCATCATTCCGGATATGACATGCGGAATACCGGCCAGATTCTCGGCTTTATATACAGCTTTGTATTTCCATCCGGCGGTCGGTCTTAACAGTTTTGTGATCCGGCATATACCGGTAACTGCCTCTCTGGTATCATTCAGGGATACCGGTACATCAAAGACTTCCTTAAGCATTGCCTGATACATCAGGGCAAGCTTTTCTTTACTCTCCGGGGAGGCTTTGAGATCGGTATAGACATTGTATCCGTCCATGTTTCTTCCGTGTTTCTTCAGGACGGCGAGATCGATGTCGGCTTCCGATGAGATATGTGCTTCACCCTGGTGGATACCGGTCATTTCGTGGTTGACGCAGGCTGCCCAATCGATCAGGGGATGTGCCTGTGAATCAAGCGCATAGTGGCAGAGATAGCCGGCAATATAACTATTCAGAGCCGGATCATCCTTGGCATATGCCTTAAAGAAACGGATCACTTCTCTGACTTTGTCTCCATGCATGCGGGTGCCGTACTTCTTGAGTGAACCCGGCAGATAGGAAAAGCGGCTGAAAAACAGCAGGTCGGGACCCTGAGAGCCAATATAATACATCGGAAAATCAGTGATCTTCTTCTGCTCTTCTGCAGGCAGGGAGAAATAGACATCTCTGGCAAACTCTGTGTGTGTACTGGCAGCCGGCATCAGTTTTTTCCTTCCTCGATCATCTCTATGATCTGTTTGAGCAGGGGAGCCAGTGTCTCATAGGAGCGGGAACCGACTTCAATACCTGCACAGTATTTATCTGCGGCGGTCACGACCAGTCCCTCCGGAGTTGCCGGACGGATACCTGCCGTAGGCCACATGTGATTGAGTATACAGTCACGCATGATATCGGTGACCTCGAAGTATTTTTCAGCATTTGTAAAAGCCGCCAGCGGGTGGACATCCGCGTGCTTGCCGGGGATCGGCTGTTCCGTATGATAGTCATACAGGAAGAAGTCGTGGAGCAGGGCACCGCGGGCTGCTTCGGTATAGTTCAGTGAGAGCTTCTTGCACCAGAGATAGGTATACCAGGAAACATTCATACAGTGCTGCCAGCGGGTGGTATGCAGGTGGTGGGTATAATTCTTCAGTTTCTGGAATTCAGGGTGTTCGGAGATATCGGAAGTGATCTTCAGGAACTCCTGTGCATCTTCATCCGTATAGTCCAGAAAATCCCTTTTGGAGCCGAGGATATGTGTCATATCAGTCCAGCCCGTTGTCGCTGATAGCTTTACGGATACGGGCAGCCAGTCCTTTCACTTTCTTTAACGGCAGTGAACAGATGCCGATACGCAGATTCTCGCCGAGCAGGACCGTATAGATGTGCTCATCGATCAGAGCCTGGTGCAGTCTCTTTGCGTTTTCTTTGGTATGACCGCGCAGGGTGATAAAGAATCCCTCACGGTAGGGCAGCAGATCCAGTCCTGCTTCTTCGGCTTCTTTGAGGAACAGATCGGAACGCTGTTTCAGCATGTCTACATAGCCGTTTCTTTCCTTCAGGTATGCATTGAGATTGTCATGGATGACCCAGACGAAATTCACCATTGCGGAGTTTGAGATGCTGGACCATATCGTACGTGCATATTTGTCCAGTACGGCATCGGCCGCCTCAACAGCTGCAGCATCCTTCGACAGCAGTACGGAGGCACCGCAGCGCATACCGTAGTAGGAGAGCGACTTTGAACAGCTGAACGAGATGATGACCATCACGTTGTCGGTGATATCCCGGAAGTGCTTCATGTAGGCACGGGGATCTTTACTGTAGGCAAAGTCGATGTAGGCAATATCATCCAGCAGGATGACCGGTGTTTTCTCGGAAGCTTTATTGATGATGGCGATCAGTTCCTGCCACTCACTGTCGGTCATACTGTAGCCGGTGGGATTGTGACAGGGATCATTGACGACGAGGAAGACCTTTGAACATGTTTTCTGAACGTTATCTATGGTCTCACGGATACTCTTCAGATTCAGGTGATTGCCGTCAAACATCTGATATGTCTCCGTATTCAGGAAGTGCATGTGTGCCATCGTGTGGTAGTTGGACCAGCAGATATCAGGCAGGATCACGGTATCGCCTTCCTTCATGAAGACGTGGAAGGAACTGCTGATGGAGCCGGTGCCGCCCGGCATTGCGATCACAGTGTGAGGCAATTCATTCAGTTTGCCGGCTGTGACCCAGTCAAATACGGCAGAGCGGAAACCGGGTGTGCCGGAAAAGGAGGATGCATACGCAGCCTTGATCCGGTGGTCGATCATGTCATAGTGGTCGTATACACTGTCCAGGGCGACAAGTTTTCCGTCTTCCCCGTAAAGTGTACCGATCGTCGCATTGACAACGAGATCTCCGTTGACAACAGCATCGGCACGGGCTGCCGAAGCAATCTCAAATACTGCGTCATGGAGCCGTGCAGTATCGGCATCAGGTCTTAAAAACTTCATCTGTTAATCCTCAAATAAATAACTGCCTATACGGACCATCGTAGAACCGCATGCACAGGCAATACGATAGTCATGACTCATTCCCATGGAAAGAGTTGTGAATGTGTCACCGCATTCTTTCTGCAGTGCCGCAAAGAGTTCCTGTCCGTGCGTGAAGACCCTGCGGATCTCTTCTTCATCATCGGTATGCGGACCCATGGCCATCATGCCTGTCAGCCGGAGATGGGGAAACTGCCGGCATGCCCGCACGAACGAAAGGGCATCCGCTTCATCAAGTCCGGTCTTGTTTGTATCATTGACGGCCAGGTGAAACTCTGCCAGAACATCCACGGTTTTGTTTATGCGTGTGCATTCTTTTTCAATCACCTGCGCCAGTTCCAGAGAGTCCAGAGACTGGATCAGAGAGACATACGGCAGGATCTGGCGTACTTTATTACGCTGCAGATGACCGATAAAGCTCCAGCGGATATCATCCTTCAGGTCAGTTTTGGTCAGCAGTTCCTGGGCCTTGTTTTCCGCAAAAAGACGCTCGCCGAGATCATAGTAGGCAAGGATGTCTTCCCGGGATCTTCGTTTTGATACGACACACAGTTCGGTATGTGCCGGCAGGTCCTGTTTTACCTGCTTGTAGTGTTCGATGTTTATCATATCGTCAGTATTATAGCATTTAATCGTGTTATAATCGTACTAAGGTGAAGAATGAAAAACAGAGAATTTTGGGATAAGAGCGGTAAGTTACTGCTGGCACTGGCACTTGTGATCGGGATCGTCAGTCTTTCGATGAATCTGATTACTTTATTCATGGAGAGACAGCGGGCAGCTTCTGCATATACAGCGTATCCTTCAAAGCCCAAGCAGGAGGATGTACGCGTGATCAATGTGCTGACAGCAGGGGCTGTTGATATCCGTGACGGCTATAATGAAATGTATGATAAGAGTTTCAGCGGACTTACGTCGGTCTTCTCAAATTCCGATCTGGCTGTTTTCAATATGATCCCATTAGTCGGCACGGATGTTCCCGA
The DNA here is from genome assembly GCA_902795905.1 of uncultured Erysipelotrichaceae bacterium. Taxonomy (GTDB): domain Bacteria; phylum Bacillota_I; class Bacilli_A; order Erysipelotrichales; family Erysipelotrichaceae; genus Bulleidia. The sequence continues at coordinate 67 of CADBMY010000238.1, read as the reverse complement.
TTCTTTCGGTGATGCTCTGGTCGCGTCCGGGATCGACGCTGTCAGTCTTGCCAATCCCAGATGTCTT
>CADBMY010000237.1 GCA_902795905.1 uncultured Erysipelotrichaceae bacterium | reverse complement strand
CAGGGCGGAGGCACTGGGGGCGCTGTTGCCGGTAACAGCAACGCCGTCAACGATTTTCACCGTGCCCTCAGCATACACCGCGCCGCCCTTGCCTTCGGCGGCGGAATTGCGCAGCGTCGTCTTGTTGTTCAGGTTCAGGGTGCCGGCGCTGTTCACCAGACCGCCGTCGCCGGTGGCGGTGAAGCTATCCTTCGCTCCGTCAAGGCAGATGTTGTCAAGTGTCAGCGTGCCCGCGTTTTTAAGCATGCTGTCGCCAGCCCCGCCGCGGGTAATGACGGCGTAGCTCCTCGTCGGATCATCCACCGGGGGCTTGAATGGGAACCGTCCACCCTGTTCGCCCGTCGGAGCCGTGGTGAGAGTCAGGCTCTCTCCCGCCTCAACTTGAACCTTGTCCGTTGTGGGGATGGTATAGTCCTCCAGCAGGTAGATAGTCCATGGAGAGGTAAAGCTGGCCTCATTATTGTGGATATACTTGAGCGCGCTATTCAGGGACTCAAAGGGCTCTTCTTCCCCATTATCCTTCACTACCTTGCAGATGACGTGCAGGGTATTGGTGTAGGTGAGGGTGACACTGTCGGTCCCGCTGTCAGTCAGATAAGAGAAGGTTCTGCCGCTTATCTTGGTCGCGCCGCCATCCGTACTTGTCTCCACCGTGTACTCGGCGTTATATGTCTCGGTGACGGTAGCAGTGACACCCACAGGCAGGGTAAGGATGATGGACGCTTCCGGCGTCGGCTGCTGGTCAGGATTTGTCGGCTTGAGTTTAAACTTGACCTCGCCGTTCCAATCTGTTATCAGTTTGTTCTCCGAGTGTTCTGGGTCGGTGTAGACCGTCCAGCTTCGGACAGGATGCGTGTCGTCTACCTTCAGTTTCAGGGTGAATTCAAAATCTCTATCCAGGGACTCCGGACGGGGATCATCCACCAGGACAGCTTTGGTCACCGTCAGGTTCACAGTCTCCGGGGCAATCTTGTTCTTGATCGTGACAGTGCCGGCGTCCTCGTCCACCTCATAGATCTCGTTGCCGAAGGAGGGGACAGTCTCCAGAACATAGTAATAATAGGGATTGCCAAAATCGTCCTGTTTGTCCAGGTCGCGGATCGACATGTTCCAACCATCAGCGGCGCCAAAGCTCAGTTTCTCGCGCACCTTGGTCAGTGTGCCTACAAAAGCGGTCATATCCGCGTTGGTGATGCCGTCTCTCGGGTCGCTATCCTTAAATTTTGTAGTCGAGCGATAAACGTCGAAAGTGACGGATGACTGCGCCGCAATCACACTTTCGTCCTCAACCTTATTTCCTTGGAAGTCGAACCACTCTTTTTTGATTGTCAGCGTTGTGGCGGGCTTGTTGCGCACGATGTACACCCCGGCACTGGAAATGCCGTATTCCTGTACATATCCGGCATCAAGCGGATCGCCGCCGTTGATGCTTACCTCTACGATCGAGTATTTAACGTTACAAGTCACCCCTGAACTCGATGTGTCTCGTGAAGGCAGGCCGTTAAAAGCCGTGTTGTTGTAAGGCACCTCTTTTGTCAGTCTGACTGTCCGCGGATTTCCATCTTCATCAAGGACAGGTTCCGGCTCCTCGATCACCGTGCCTTCAGCGTCAACAAGAGCCCGATACAAGCCGACTACTACTTCCGTATTATTGGGCCAGACATTGCCCTGCCAGATCTTCATGACAGGGACGTTGATGAACTCCTTCTGGTTGTCAACCGTAACTCTGTCCCCTGACTTTGTCAGGTTTATTGCCGTTTCCCCTTCCGGAAGGTTATCCAGAATACTCTGTTCCTGTTCCTCATCGTTGCAGAAGTAGAAATAGTGCCATTCGTCTTTCAGCGGCAGCAGATATCGAATAGGATCTTCCCCACTATTGGGCACTATGACAGGCGCAGCGGTCTCCTTGATGCCGTAAAGCGTCTCAGACACAAAATGCTCGCCGCCGCGGATCACCACATCCGTGGTATAAGTCGTCACCACGTCGCCGGATACTGTGCCGTTCACAATCTCGTAGACGGAGAAGACCGCGCCGGGCAGCACCTCACCCGTTTGCTTGTCCATCTTGACAATGGTCAGCTGGGGGTCTTCATAGCGGTTATCGATGACAATGTTGACGGTGTCATTCGACCGGTCTACATAGAACACCTGCGGATCATCCGGATAATCTTGGGAATCATGCTTTCCCCCATCAAGATAGTATGTTGTTTCCAAAATGATATAATCCGGCAGATCCCAGGGGCGTTGGTTCTCTTCATCAATACGATACAGCTCTCCCTGCACCAGCGGAGTCGTAAAGCTGATCGAGCCGGATCGGGATTCCGTATAGGGATGGCTTTCCAGGGTTTCCCACTCCTGATTGTCGTTCAGCCGTTTGAGGACAGCCTGAACATTGTTCTGTTCATCCTGCCGCAGGGTGTAGCTGCCTGTGAAGCGAATGGAAACCGTGAGACCGGGTTTGGCAGCAGTGAGGCGCACCTTCATCGTGTCGCCGTTATAATACTTATAAAAACCCCCTGTGCTATAGGCCGGGTCATCGGTGATCATAAAGCTGTAGAGGATATTGTCCTTCTGGTATCCGGGAACAGCCTGCATCATCTCAAGATAATAGCCCGTGTTCTTTTCTATGGATACGTCGCCGGGCTCTTCATGCAGCTCGATGTTGACATAGCCATCGCTGCCGGTCGTGAAGGTGACAGGCTGGCCCGCATTATCGCCCGATTTATACTCCAGTGGGCGCTGGTTGGCATCCAGGAGAATAAACTGCGCACCCCCGATGCCGGTCTGCATCGCATTCTCGGCATAAACGAAGAGCTTCACCATATAGTTGCCGGAGCCATCCACGTCGGAGGGGCTGGGGTAGATCACAACCGCCTCGTCTATCGCACCTGCCGTGTCAGAGGCAATCGTCTTTTCTTCGGCATCCTGAAGCCGCGCTGTACCGCGGAAGGTCTTTGCCTCCCCCGGCTGGGCCGTGATGCGTGTGCGGAAGGTGATCGTAACCGCCGTTTTATCCGGGATGACAAAGGTGCCGGTGCTGCCACTGTAGTCATAGCTGACAGCGCCGCTGCTTGTGATTTCAACGCTCGAATAGTCAATGGACTGTCTAGCGTCCAGCTTTTCCCCGTCATCAAAGGTATCGGCGAGCGTGAGGGGGCTGCCCTCGTTCAGCGTATAGCCGTCGGGGTTCACCGTAACCTTCCAGTAGGCCCAGCTGCCGTCCAGGGCGAGAAATTCCCTCGTGAGCGGTGTATAGGGGACGGTATTCGTGACGGAAGCGGTATCATCAGAAGGATCGTTGGTTGGGTTACCGCTGTTGTCGATCGTGATGGTGTTCTGCACCTCAGTCTGCTGCGTATCTTTATCATAGGTCCCATGCAGGGGGCTGGCCGTGTAGGTGAGGGTAATGGTATCACCGTCATACATGTGAGCAACCGTGAGAGGGAAGCCGGTGAAGGCTGTCGCAGTACCCGGCTCCACATTCTCCCCATCTACCTGCGTGGCGGGTGCGCCCTCGGGCAGCACAAAGCCCTCCTTATGGGTATAGGTATAGCTGCCGGACACGAAGTGCAGGATGGGAGAATCCCCGGTCGTAAGGTCTGTGATGGTGACAGGGTATTCCTTTCCACCGTAGTCAAGGTCGTTTTCCGCTACTACGGCAGCAGTATATTGGATGGTGCCGTTTTCTGCATCATATTCTTTCGAGGTAAGAGTCACCCCAGCATTATGCCTTGTATCCGCTAACAGCAGTTGGATGCTGTTGGTACTGCAGCCAAGTTCATATTCTGTCGGAACCGTACTGACCTGAATGGTGACAGGTATGGTGAAATTAGTCGTGGTCGATGATTCAATCATGGCTTGTTTCTCTTCATAATCGATCACCGTAATGGTGAGGATCAGTGCATCTGTTTCCGTATCACTATGCTGTGTCACATTGGCAGAGACAGTTTCGCCGCCCCCAAGGTTTATGATGACACTCTCCGGAACACCAGTAACCTGAAGTTCCGCAGGGAAGGTATAAGTCATCGGCGTCAGCATTGCCATCTGACGCTCACCTTCCTCCTCTTCCGGTATTTCAGAGAAGGACAAAGTTAAACTCAATCCATCATTCGTATTGACGATAGCAGCTTCCGAAATCGAATGCTGTCTCGTCTCATTGACGTAGCTGAAGGTTGTCGAACCGTCAATGAACTCGTTGAGATTACCAGATTCGGGGCGATACTCATACTGCACAGTGATATGACCGCTCATGCTATTTTTTAGCTGTATTGTCAGTGTCTGCGGCTCCGTAAAGGATTTCAGGCACTTCACGGTCAGATCTTCGGTGACTTCCAGGATGGAAGAATCCGAAACGGAGATGCTGTCAACATCCGTGCTTTTAATGGCCGTGATCCCGCAGTCAGTGAAAATCTCGTCTAAGGTTACAGCTTTGATTTTGGGGATAGTGTAAGAATAATCACCCCAAT
>CADBMY010000236.1 GCA_902795905.1 uncultured Erysipelotrichaceae bacterium | reverse complement strand
CATCAGCTGTACCGGTATTACCGGGCTTTCGATCTGCTGATCCTGGATGAGCCGGATGCTTTTCCGTTTAAGGGAGATCCGGTACTGCACGGCATCGCTGCCAGTGCCTGCAGGGGACACTGTATCTATCTGACAGCTACACCCGACCGGGAACTGGAACGCCGTGTCTCCAAAGGTACGCTGTACCGTCTGGTGCTGAATCAGAGACCGCACGGATATCCGCTGCCGGAGCCTGTGATCCGCACCGGTTTTCTGCCGCTTCGGCTGGTGTATCTGCTGCACTGGATCAATACCCACCGGGAACATCCGCGGATGATCTTTGTGCCGACGATCCGGCTGGGGAAAGTACTGCACATGTTTCTGAGTTTGCTGTATCCGGCGGCGCTTTGCACAAGCAAAACGGAGAACCGGGATGAAGTGATCGAACACTTCCGCAGGGATCCCCGCGGCATTATCGTTGCGACAACAGTACTGGAAAGAGGGGTAACGATAGCCGATGCTCAGATCTGCATCTATCGTGCTGATCACCGTATCTTTGACCGTGCGGGCCTGATCCAGATGGCAGGACGCGCCGGCAGAACATTTGCGGCTCCAACCGGTGATGTATTGTTTATTCAGGGCGAATACAGTCAGACCGTTCGGGATTGCCGCGAAGATATACGGAGGGCCAATCTGTCATGCGCTGTCTGATGTGCGGTAAGACGATCGGGGAGAACAGCCTGCGGGAACTGCTTGCCGGTGATGATCTGCTGTGTGAGGAATGCCGGAACGGCTGGCACCGGACAGGAAAGCGGTTCACCGTAGACGGTGTGAAAGCTTATGCGGAATATGCCTATGACGGCGGTTTCCGTGACTGTCTGCTGCAGTTTAAGGAATGCGGGGATGAAGCTCTGAAAGATGTCTTCCTGTATAAGACCGGGGACAGCTTCCGGCGGAAGTACCGGGGATGGACACTGCTGCTGATGCCGAGCAGTCCGCAGAATCTGGAACGCAGAGGATTCTCGCATCTGCAGGAGATCTTTACCTGTGTGCGCATGCCGATGCTGGAAGTCTTTGCAAAGACGGATACGGCAGTACAGAAAGAACTGACATATGAGGAAAGACAGCAGATGAAGGAACATATCATCCTGAAGGAAGGGGCTGTCGTACCGAAGAAAGTACTGCTTTGTGATGATGTACTGACAACAGGCGCTACGATACGCGGTGCTCTCAAAGCTCTTCAGGGCATTCCCTGCCGGAAACAGATCTATATCCTGTCTGCGGTCGAAAAGACGCTTCCTTGAACAGAACTCTCCGGTCAGGTATAATAAAAAGGCATTTTAATGTATGTTTTTATCATGGAGGGCTTATGGCAAATTTCATCGATACCTTGTTTAATACAGATGGCCGCAAGCTGAAGGCTATAGAGAAGAAGATCAAGCCGGCAGAAGATCTGGCAGATAAATACAGTAAGCTGAGTGATGATGAACTCAAGGCAATGACACCGAAACTGAAGGAACGTCTGGCAGCCGGTGAGACCCTGGATGACATTCTTCCCGAAGCGTTTGCGACGGCGAGAGAAGCCTGCCGCAGAGTGATCGGAGAATACCCGTATCATGTACAGCTGGTCGGTGCTGCCGTCATGCAGGAGGGCAACATCGCAGAGATGAAGACCGGTGAAGGTAAGACGCTGACATCGGTCATGGCAGTTTATCTGAATGCACTGGCAGGACAGGGTGTTCATGTCGTGACGGTCAACGAATATCTGTCGGAACGTGACTCGCAGTGGATGGGAGCGATCCATCGTTTCCTCGGTCTGACGGTAGGTCTGAACCTGCGTCAGCTTTCCCCTGCCCAGAAACGTGCTGCCTATGCCTGTGATATTACTTATACGACAAACTCGGAGCTGGGTTTTGACTACCTGAGAGACAACATGGTGAAGAAACCTTCGGACAGAGTACAGCGCGGTCTGAACTTTGCGCTGGTGGATGAAGTCGACTCGATCCTGATCGATGAATCACGTACACCTCTGATCATTTCCGGCGGTATGCGGCAGACAGCCAATCTCTACCTGCAGGCAGACCGTTTCGTCAAAAGACTGAAGAATGAGGAAGACTATGAGATCGATGTCAAGGGACGTACGGTACAGCTGACCGAGAAGGGTGTATCCCTGGCAGAGAAGGCTTTCCATATTGAGAATCTGTATAATCTTGAACATACGCAGCTTCTGCACAGGATCCATCAGGCCCTGAAGGCAAACTATATCATGTCCAGAGATATCGAATATGTCGTGGATAAGGAAGGCGATGAGATCATCATCGTCGATCCCAATACCGGACGTCTGATGAAGGGCAGAGAGTGGTCGGACGGTCTGCATCAGGCTGTATGTGCCAAGGAAGGCATTTCGATCAAACAGGAAACGACTGTCCTGGCAACGATCACCTACCAGAACTTCTTCCGTCTGTACAACAAGCTGGCCGGTATGACCGGTACCGCAAAGACCGAGGAAGAAGAATTCCGTGAGATCTATAACATGCTGGTGTATGAGATCCCGACCAACCGTCCGGTTGCCAGAATTGACTATCCGGATGCTGTATACGGAACCAAGAAGGCAAAGTTTGAAGCCCTGGTCAATGAAGTCATTGAAAGACATGAGAAGGGACAGCCTGTGCTTGTCGGTACGATCGCCGTTGAGACATCGGAACTGATCAGTGACATGCTGAAAAAGAAGAAGATCCGTCATGAAGTGCTGAATGCCAAGAACAATGCCAGAGAAGCAGAGATCATCGCCAAGGCAGGTCAGAAGGGTGCTGTCACGATCGCCACAAACATGGCCGGCCGAGGAACCGATATCAAGCTTGGCGAAGGCGTCAGAGAGCTCGGCGGTCTGTGCGTGCTCGGCAGTGAGCGTCATGAGTCCAGGCGTATAGACAACCAGCTGCGCGGACGTTCCGGACGTCAGGGCGATCCCGGTGAATCCAGATTCTTTGTCTCCGTACAGGATGATCTGATGATCCGTTTCGGCAGTGAGCGCATGGAAGGTCTGTTTGCCCAGCTTGGTGATGAGGCAATCGAATCCAAGACCGTAACAAAGTCGATCTCTTCGGCACAGAAACGTGTGGAAGGTGTAAACTTTGATGCCCGTAAATCACTGCTGCAGTATGATGATGTACTGCGTCAGCAGAGAGAAGTCATGTATGATCAGAGGAATTATATCCTTGACCATGAGGATGTACATAATGTCATCCATGATATGTTCAGCAGAGTCATCAGTGATATCTGTGCAAGTTATGTTGATCCGGAATCCCGCAATGGTACACTGCTGGCAGATGAACTGGCAGAGAGCCTGGATAAGCAGGGCTTTACCGGTATCGTTACAGCGGCAGAGCTGTCGGGAATGACATCCCAGCAGGCTTCCGAACTGGTCATGGAGAGGGCCTGGAAGGCATACGATGAGAAAGTGGCACCGGTCATGGACAGAGTCAGACAGTATGAGAAAGATGTCTCTCTGAATGTGATCGACAGAGCCTGGGTCAACCATATCGATACGATGTCCAAACTCAGAGACGGTATCGGTCTGCGTTCCTACGCCCAGGATAATCCGCTGCAGGCATATGTAACGGAAGGCTATCAGATGTTTGAAAACATGATGCATGATATTGCACAGGAGATCGTCAGGTACTGTATGAACCTGAAGGTCGTTGTAAATTAGGAGACAGGTATGGAATTATTTGAAATGAGACAGAGTGTTTCCGCCAGCCAGGCAAAATTGGAGCAGCTTGGCTCCTCTCTTTGACCTCGCGGGGAAACAGGAAGCGATCAGAAAAAACGAAGAACGGATGAATGCGGAAGACTTCTGGAATGACCAGAAGGCTGCCCAGTCACTGATCCGTGAGACAAACAACCTGCGTTCACTGAACGACAATTTCAATGCGCTTTCCACCTCCCTCGAAGAGATCTCAATGAGTCTGGATGAACTGAAGGAACAGTTTGACCCCGACCTGAAAGAACTCGTGGATGAAGAATATAAGGAAACGATGAAGCTGTTTGACAGGTTTGAGGTACAGGTGCTGCTTGCAGGACCGTATGACTCACATAACGCGATCCTGGAGATCCATCCCGGTGCCGGCGGTACAGAAGCCATGGACTGGGGCGAGATGCTGTACAGGATGTATACAAGGTATGCCGAGCAGAAGGGCTTTAAGGTCAAGGTGCTGAACTACCTGGAAGGTGAAGAAGCAGGCCTGAAATCCTGTTCGATCCTGATCGAAGGACCGATGGCATACGGCTACCTGAAAGCAGAGCACGGTGTGCACAGGCTGGTGCGTATCTCTCCGTTTGACTCCAATGCCAGAAGACATACATCGTTTGCGTCGGTGGAAGTCATGCCGGAATTTGAGGATGACATTGACATTGAGATCGATGAACGCGACCTCGAAGTTGTCACGATGAGATCCAGCGGCGCCGGCGGACAGCACATCAACAAGACCGACTCGGCAGTGCGCATGACACATAAGCCCAGCGGTATCGTCGTCACATGTCAGACGGAACGTTCACAGATACAGAACCGTGAGCGCTGTCTGAATATGTTAAAGTCCAAACTGTTAAAGAAGAAGATCGAGGAGAATGCCCAGAAGATGGCAGAGATCCGCGGTGAGCAGAAAGCCAATGAGTGGGGCTCACAGATCCGTTCCTATGTATTCTGTCCGTATACGATGGTCAAGGACCTTCGTACAGGCTACGAAGTAGGCAATATACAGAGTGTCATGGACGGTGATCTTGATGGTTTTATCTTTAGTTATCTGAAGTCTCAGGTACAGTAAGGAATATGCAGAAGATCATTGACTACAAGCTGAATCTGATCACATGGAGCGCAACGAATCAGGGAGAGATACGCAGGATCCTGAGCGATGAACTCCATCTTTCAAAGCGCGAAATATCACGTCTGAAGTTTGACGGCAAGATCATGGTCGGCGGCAGACAGGTCCATGTCAATGATCATATGAAGGTCGGCGAGACCCTGACTCTGGTCTTTCCGGAAGATCCCAAACAGGTCACCAAAAGTCTCTCTATTGTACCGGATATCCTCTATGAGGACGATGACGAAGTCGTTGTCAATAAACCGAGCGGGATCCCCGTGCATGCCAGTCATACACATCTGGATGATTCGATGGGGACGATCCTGACCAGTTATTACGGAGCCAGAGGTCAGAACTTTATTGTACGGGCAGTCGGCAGGCTTGACAGTGTTGTCAGCGGGGCAGAGATCTACGCCAAAAATAAGCCGGCAGCCGCCAGACTCAGCAAGCAGCTGGAAGACGGAAAACTGAAGAAAACATATACGGCACTGGTATCCGGTTTCTTTGATAAGCCGACCGGGACCGTTGACAAGCCAATCGCGGCTGTACCGGATCAGCGCCAGCGGATCACCGATGAAGAAGGCAAACCGGCAGTAACGCATTATACGGTAGTAAAACAGTTTGTATCACAGGGAAAACAGATCTCCCGCCTGCAGATCACCACAGAGACGGGAAGAACACATCAGATTCGTGTACATATGGCATCGATCGGACATCCTATTCTGGGTGATGAACTGTACGGCGGAGACATGGACCTGATGAAGCGGACAGCTCTGCACTGCAGCTCTCTGGCGTTCAAATCACCGTTTGGCGAGGCAGTAAAGACAGTCGAAGCCCCGATACCGGAAGATATGCAGGCACTGATCGACGGACGTTCAGAGACGGTTGCGATCGTTTTGCCGGAAGTGCAGAAAGAAGAGAAGAAAGAACCCGCAAAGCCGGAAAAGAAGAAAAAGACGGCATATGTGGATACCTTTGATGATGATATACGGGAAAAGAAAGGGATAGGTTTCTTCTGGATCACTTTCTTTGTGCTGCTTGCGGCACTGCTTGTGCTTGGCTACGGGAGATATCGGAAGAATCAGAGGTATATTCAGGACAGAGATCAGGCACTGCAGGATGCCTACGATCAGCTGAGTATTACTTTCACCGATCTGCCGGCAGCCGAGTACGGTATGGCGTTTGTGCCTGAGGAGTATGTAAAGGAAGCCAGTGCGCCGTATACAGCCGGAGAGATCAACACAAACAAGATCGGCAGACAGACGGTCGTCTATACACTGGAAACCGTGACTTCTTTCGGCAATGAGGTCAGCCGGGAGTTCCCTCTGGATCTTGAAGTTGTGGATACCCTGCCGCCGAAGATCATTCTCAAGGAAACACGCGTTGAGGCAGCAGCCGGCACAAGATATACACTGACGGACAACATTGAAGCTGTCAGGGATCCTGTAGACGGAGACCTGATGCAGGCGACGGAAGAAACCGCCGGGGCATATTATATTGACGACAGTGAAGTGGATATCACCAAACCGGGCGTCTATGTGGTCAGGATCATCGCCATAGATGCCTCGGGCAACCGGGCTGCAGAAGAATTCCGGCTTGTGCTGACAGGCGAAGAAGACGAGGAAGATGACAAGAAAGCCGAAGAAGAGAAGACAGCAGCATCCGAAGATAAGAAAGCACCGCTGATCATGGTCAGATATGCCAATGTGGATGTGACTGCAGGTGAAAGTTATGATCCGCGTTCTGCCGTCATGTATGTCAGAGATGATGAAGATGGTGATCTTGTGCAGGCGGAAACGCTCAGTGAAGGGACATATACGGTCGAGACCGATCTGGATCTTACCAAACCGGCAGTCTATACAGTCACGGTCACAGCCATGGACAAGAGTAAGAACCGTTCCGACGAACGCTTTACGGTCAGTGTAAAACAGAAGAAAGATGAACCGGAGAAGACGGCTGAGGCAAGCCCGACTCCGTCTGCGACACCGACCCCGTCGGCATCTGCCACACCTGCGCCGACAACTGCACCTGTACCCAGTACACAGCCGGTCACGGATACGAAAGCACCGGTCGTCATGGTGCGCTATGCGAATGTGAATATTGCGGCCGGAAGCTCGTATACGGTAGGACAGGGTATTGTCTATATACGTGATGAGACAGACGGTGATCTGCCATATGCGGATCAATTGCAGAATGGGTATTATACAGTAACGACAGACCTGGATGTAAATACACCGGGAACGTATACCGTACTGATCAGAGCCAGAGACCGTTCCGGCAATGAGTCTTCCGAACAGTTTACGGTCAAGGTGATAGCTCCAAGAGAGTCTTCAGCACCGACGGAAGGCGGCAGTTCCGGCGGTTATGTACCGGCAGCGAATACGGCAGCCGGACAGATATACGGTTATCTGACCGGTACGCTCGGTCTTAACCGGGCATCAGCGTTTGGTATTCTTGCCCATATGCAGAGAGAGTCCGGATATAACCCCCAGGCATATAATCCGTCCGGATATTACGGTCT
>CADBMY010000235.1 GCA_902795905.1 uncultured Erysipelotrichaceae bacterium | reverse complement strand
TGCCGCCGCTTGGCATTACCTCATGGAAGAGCTATATCATGCCGGTGCTGGTGCTGTCCTTTGACGGTATTGCCCAGACCGTCAGAGTTACCAGATCGATCGTTCTTGAGACTCTGGACAGGCAGTTTGTTACTGCTTTACGTTCCAAGGGACTGGCGGAAAGAGCCGTTATCTATGGGCATGTCCTGCGCAACAGTGTCATACCGATCATTTCGCTTCTGAGTCAGACCGCGACCAAGGTCCTTTGCGGGTCGATCATTGTCGAGACCTTTTTCTCGATCCCCGGTATCGGACAGTATCTGATCGCAGCCGTCAGACAGCGGAGTTTTGCCCGTATCCTTGGCTCCAGCGTCCTGATTGCAGTGATCGTCATGACGATTAACATCATCGCCGATGTTCTCTACATTCTGGTCAATCCTGCCGTCAGGATGAATGTCCTTGGCAGCGGAAAGAAGGTGAAGAACAATGTCTGAGAATACGCTTCTGTTCAGACGCAGACTGCGTTACTTCATGCGTCAGCCCATGTATGTATGTGCACTGGTCATCTTTCTGTTTATTGCTCTGGCCTGCATACTGGCACCGTTACTGGCAAAGGAGAATTATAATCTTGTCGATGTATATCACGGCATGGAGCCGCCTTCAGCTGAACATATATTCGGTACTGACAGGCTCGGCCGGGATCATTTCTCCAGGATCCTGTTTGCCGGCAGGGTGACCCTTGGCTATTCCCTGACAGCGACATTGATCGCACTGGGTCTTGGACTTGTGCTCGGGGTGATCTCCGGGTATTTCGGGGGCATGGCGGATACCGTGATCATGCGTATTACCGAAGTGCTTTCGGCCGTTCCGTATTTTCTGCTCGTTATTGTCTTTGAGATCATGCTGGGGTTTGGAGAGGGCAACTTCAAATATGCGATGGGTATTGCGGCAGCCCCGGCGATCATCCACCTGGTGCGGGCGGAGACCCTGAATGTTGTCGGCAGTGAGTATATCGAAGCTGCCAGAGCTCTTGGTTTCTCCGATCTTACGATCATCCTGCGTCACGTGATAAACAACATCATGAACAGTCTTGTCCTGCATGCGACAGGTACATATGCCGATGCCATGTTAACATGCAGTATCCTTGGTTATCTCGGCATCGGATTCGTCCCGCCGCAGGCAGATCTTGGCACACTGATCGCCGGCGGTTACGGGGATCTGCGGGTCAATCCGCATCTGTCACTGATTCCCTGTGCCGTGATCATGTTAAGCGTGCTTTCGGTGAATCTGATCGGCAACGGCATCAGAGATGCCCTGGAGGCAGAAGTATGACAGAAGTAAGACCTCTGCTGGAAGTCAGAGATATGCGTATATCGATTCCTACACAGCGAGGGATCGTTCATGCCGTCAACGGTATCAGCTACCAGGTAAACCGCGGGGAAGTCATGGGCATCATCGGTGAATCGGGAAGCGGCAAGAGTGTCAGCTCCTATGCGGTCATGCACCTGATGAAGAAGAATTTCCGGGTAGACGGCGGTCAGGTCCTCTTCGACGGAGAAGATATTCTGGCGTTAAGTGATGAGAAGATGCAGCCGTACAGGGGCGGTAAGATCAGTATGATCTTTCAGGACCCGCTGTCCTGTCTGGATCCGGTCTATACGATCGGCAGACAGCTGACGGAGACAGTCCTTGCCCATGAAAAGGTAACGAAGGAAGTCGCTGAACAGAGAGCCGTAAACATGCTGAAAGCGGTAGGTCTGCGCGATGCTGAGCAGATGATGAACCGGTACTCGTTTGAGATCAGCGGCGGTATGCGTCAGCGCGTGATGATCGCCATTGCCTTGATCTGTGATCCCGAGCTGCTGATCGCCGATGAACCAACGACTGCGCTTGATGTCACCGTACAGGATCAGATCCTGCGCCTTTTGCGCACACTGGTCAGAGAGAAACATATGTCGATGGTCTTCATTACGCATAATTTCAGCGTAGCAGCACAGATCTGTGACAGTGTTTCGGTCATGTACGGTGGCTATATCCTTGAACAGGGACCAATCAGACAGATCTTCAGTGATCCTGTACATCCGTATACACAGGCGATCCTGCGGGCAATGCCGAGGATGGAAGCCGAACCCGGAGAAAGACTGATGCCGATCGAAGGAGAACCGATCGATCCCATACACATGCCGTCCGGCTGTCCGTTCCATCCCCGCTGTGCACATGCGATGGATATATGCCGGGAAAGTTATCCGGATATGACGGAGATCACAGAACAGCACCGGGCATACTGCCATCTGCTGAAGGAGGGTGACCATGAGTAAAGAGATCATCCTGCGCACAAAAGGACTGACAAAACGCTTCGTATCGGGAAGCGGATCCCGCCGGCACACGGTCACGGCCGTAGACAGTGTCGATCTTACGGTATATAAAGGCGAGACGCTGGGGCTGGTTGGTGAATCCGGCTGCGGTAAGACGACCCTCGGACGTCTGGTCCTGCGCTTAACAGAACCGGATGAAGGGGAGATCTGGTATGACGGGGAGAATATCACCCATGCCAATATGAGACCTCTGCGCCGGAAGATGCAGATCATCTTTCAGAATCCTTCAGGTTCTCTGGATCCGCGGATGAAGGTCAGTGACCTGATCGGTGAAGGCATCATTGCCGGCGGCAGGTATACCGGTGCCGAAAAGGAGAAACGCCTGCAGGAGCTGATGGCAAGAGTAGGCTTTACACCGGATATGACGGTGCGGTATGCCAGAGAACTCTCGGGCGGTCAGCAGCAGCGTATCGGTATTGCCAGAGCCCTGGCTGTGGATCCGGAATTCATCGTCTGTGATGAGCCGGTATCTTCCCTGGATGTATCCTATCAGGCACAGATCATCAACCTGCTGAAGGATCTGCGGGAAGAAAGAGGACTGACATACCTGTTTATCTCCCATGACTTCTCTGTGGTCAGGAATATCTCCGACCGCATCATCGTCATGTATCTCGGCAAGATCGTGGAATACGGCAGTGTCAAAGAGATCACCGAGCGGCCGAAGCATCCCTATACACAGCTTCTGATCAATGCCATTCCCACCCTTGAGATCCGTGAAGACAGTGTTGTTCTGGAAAATGTATCGTTTGAGAAACCAACCGAAGGATGCCGTTTCCGCCTGCGCTGTCCCTTTACACAGAAGATATGTGCCGAGCAGGAACCGCAGCTGCAGGAGAATGCCGACGGACATGCCTGGGCATGTTTCCGGGAAGAATGATTCCGTAAGGGTCATCGATTGACTGGAATTGTCTTGTCTTATACTATTTATGAGTAACAGACAGAAAGGAATACTATGAAAATCACAGAAGATATTATTTATGCAGGTGTAAATGACCATCAGATCGATCTGTTTGAAGGACAGTATGAAGTACCGCTCGGCATGGCGTATAACTCCTATGTGATCATGGATGAGAAGATCGCCGTAACGGATACCGTAGACAGTCACTTTGTCGCTGAATGGCTGCAGAATGTCAAGGAGATCGCGGACGGCAGAGAACCTTCATATCTGATCGTGCATCACATGGAGCCTGATCATTCCGCCGGTGTACGCATGTTCCTTGAGGCATATCCGCAGACAGTGCTGGTCATGAGCCAGCCGGCATGGAACATGTTCATGCAGTTCTTCCCGGAATGCGCAGGAGCAGAGAAACTGATCGTCAAGGAGGGCAGTGAGCTTTCCCTCGGCAAGCATGAGCTGGTCTTCTATACAGCCGCCATGGTCCACTGGCCGGAAGTAATCATGTCCTATGATAAGAAAGACAAGGTGCTCTTCAGTGCCGATGCCTTCGGTAAGTTCGGTGCCAACGATGTCGAAGATCCCGAAGGATGGGACTGCGAAGCCAGAAGATACTACTTCGGTATCGTCGGCAAGTACGGTATGCAGGTACAGAACGTACTGAAGAAGCTCGCCAACCTGGATGTTGAGCATATCTGCTCATTGCACGGACCGGTGCTGAACGAAGATCTCGGACACTGTGTCGGTCTCTACCAGACATGGTCCTCCTATGAACCGGAAGATGACGGTGTATTTATTGCCTACGCATCTGTATACGGAAATACGGAGAAAGCCGCCTATCTGCTCAAGCAGAAGCTGGAAGAAAGAGGAATGACCAATATCAAGATCGCCGATCTTGCCCGTGAGGACTTCTATGAGAATATCGAGAATGCCTTCCGTTTCAGCAGACTTGTATTGGCCTCTGTCACATATGATACGGACTGCTTCCCGGTCATGCGCAAGCTGATCGAACAGCTCGTTCACAGAAACTACCAGAAACGTACGGTAGGTCTGATCGAGAACGGTACCTGGGGACCGATGGCAGCCAAGGTCATGAAAGGACTGCTGGAACCCTGCAAGGGACTGAATATTCTTGAACCGGTAGTAACGATCCGCAGCACGCTGAATGAAGCATCCACAGCCAAGCTTGATGAACTGGCAGACGCACTGCTGAAGTAAGAAACATACACAAGGCACGGAGTAATACCGTGCCTTTACTATGGGAAAAACATGTCCTGCAGTAAGGCAGAAGTACAGAGAATCAGTGACCGGATCCTGTGAGTAATAATAAATTTATGTCTGTTTTTAAAGGTGCAGAGCAGAGAAAATACACAGTTTTTTAACATAATAGACAGAGAAATACCTATGCACAAGTATACGGATCTACCTGAAAAGAAATACAGAAAACGGCATAAGCAAAGGGATATCAGACATTTTCAGAGTATAAATACTAATCAGTAGAAATGATATAATAAGTGTGGTAGGTTGACGAGGGGAGGAATTCGGGAGGTCGTCAAACTCACGAGAAGAATTAGTTAGGACATTGGTCCATGAACTTGAACACGTGAAACAGTATCGTGAATTTGGTGGGAAATATGTTCAAGAAAACAGACCTTATTTTGAGGATTTAGCACATAAGGCTGAAGATGAATTTATAGCTAATGCAAAGAAGGCAGGATTACTATGAAGAGATGGGAAAACAATGTGGTAGAATACTACAAAACCAAAAGAGGTGGCGTGTGTCCTGATTGCGGCAGCAAAAATATCAAAGTAGAAGAATACGAATCAGGAAACAGGATAAGTATTTCCTTTACATGTAAAGATTGTGGTAGCTTTGATCATTTTGATGGATCTAAGAAATAGGGTTGACGAAGGTAGGAATTCGGGAGGGTCGTCAAACTGGAACCAGTTGACAATATTGATCTGTTTGTTGAGGATGCGAGGAAGAAAAAATGAGCATTACCGAAAAAAAAGCTATTGAAATCGGAATGAGATTAGCAGCAGAGAAAAATCTGGTTTTTGACAATGTTCAACTAATTCCAGAAGATGATGATAGTCCTGCAATGTATATCGTTGAGTGTGTTAACCATGATGGCGAACAGATGCTTGCTGGTTTTGATGGAGTCTGTAAAGCAATACTAAAAAAAGACGGAAGTTTAATAGATTTTCGTTTACCTGTTCCAGAATGATTTGATAAGGTTGACGAGGGTATGAATACGGGAGGTCGTCAAACTAAACCGTTATCGTAAAAAGGCCGAAGAGTTATTCTTCGGCTTTGGCTTTTTCAATGGTCTCGATCATTGCCTGCGGATGACATCAGATTGGTTGCGCCTAGTTTCCGGCATGCTGATTTGAATTCATCCGCGAGTGCTGCAGGGTAGTTACATTTTTCTTGTTCTATTGAAGTTAATGATCGACATAGCCAGTGAAGCGATCGATACGATCAGAATTATGACTTGCAAAAAGGTGTTCGTGTTCATGGGTTTCCTGTTCCTTTCATGATGATTTGGGAGAGATGTAAGATTAAGCGTCCTTGAAGGGAGAGAAGAAGATGTTTCGTCCGCTGTTGTCTGAGTATCAGCACAGCCGTGGCGAAGCGGATCAATGACGGGATCAGGCTGATGACTGCTGTCAGCTCGATCACCGGCCTCTGACGCTGTAATTATATCAAAGCACAGGGGACAGTATGCCGGCACTTTTGCCTGCGTATTATTTGATCTGTGCGGGTCAGGTGATCGGGCGAGTTACCCTGAACCGATCAGCTGGTATTTGCTGCGAATGGGGATTGCAGGCGCAGGGAGGGATGAAAGGATGGACGCTAAGAATAACAGTCGTATAATTGATATGATTTTACGATAATGAGAGGTAACAGAATGATACTGAAAAGAGATACATTGAAATTACTGATGACTGCCGGTCTTGCGGTCAGTCTGTGTGCGTGTTCTTCCGCCGGTGCAGATACACCGGAACCGGAGAAGACTTCCGACATTGATTACATGGTGTTGGTCAATAAACTTCATAAGCTTCCGGATGACTGGGAAGATAAGCTGGAGACAGTTCACATGACCAACAGTATGGGTGATGATGTTGAGGTCGAGACCGCGGCGTATGAGGCCTATGAAAAGCTCAGGGCAGATCTGGAGAAGGATGGTATTCATGTAGATCTTGATAATGCCAGACGCAGTGTTGAACAGCAACAGACGATCATGGATAACTTCACGAAAGAATACGGGGCAGACTATGCCGCCAAGATCGTTGCCGTACCCGGGTATTCTGAACATCATACCGGACTGGCACTGGATCTGTACCTGATCATTGACGGGAAGGATGTCTACCTGAATGAAGAGATGGTTCAGTATCC
>CADBMY010000234.1 GCA_902795905.1 uncultured Erysipelotrichaceae bacterium | reverse complement strand
CGTCCGCTGGAGGATGTGGTGCCGACGATGCGTGCCAATGAAGGGATAAAGACGACCCAGTATTCGATGGAATATCTGGAAGAGCTGGGTCTGATCAAGATGGACTTCCTGGGTCTGCGCAATCTTTCGATCATCCACAGCATCAGCTCCCGTATTGCTGAAGAAGATCCGTCGTTTAACATCATGCGTATTCCGCTGGATGATCCTGCTTCATACGATGTCTTCCGCCGCTGTGATACCGTCGGTATCTTTCAGTTTGAGTCGGAAGGCATGAAGAATCTGATTCGGAGAATGCAGATCAGCTGCTTTGATGATGTTGTTGCAGCCCTGGCGCTGTTCCGTCCGGGACCGATGCAGAATATTACAAAATACCTGGAGAACCGTGCCGATCCCTCAAAGATCACGTATCCGGCATCCGTCCTGAAGGAGATCACCGAGAGTACCTACGGGATCCTGATCTATCAGGAACAGGTCATGTTAACGGCACAGAAGGTAGCCGGGTTCAGCCTTGCCAAGGCGGATATCCTGCGCCGTGCCATCAGTAAGAAACACGAGTCAGAGATGATCGCTCTGCGCCGTGACTTCGTCGAGGGGGCAATCAGAAACGGTTATGATAAGGAAACGGCAGACAGTCTGTATGATCTGATCGAGCAGTTTGCCAACTACGGCTTTAACAAGTCGCATGCGGTAGCTTACGGTCTTGTCGCATACCAGACAGCGTACCTGAAGGCCAATCATGCCGGTCTCTTTTATACTGCATTGCTGAACAGTGTGATCGGTGATGAAGTCAAGACAAGCCAGTATATCGATGAATGCAGGCGGCGCGGTCTGCAGGTGCTGTATCCCGATGTCAACAGCAGTGAGAGCGGATATCTGTTTGAAAATGATACGATCCGGCTGCCGCTTTCCGTGATCAAGGGCGTCGGTTATAACGTGGAAGCATCGATCATCAGGGAAAGAGAAAACGGCAGCTATGAGGATTTCTTTGATCTGACCGCAAGGCTTTCCGCTGTCGGTGTCAGCCGGGCAGTTCTGGAAAAGATGATCCGGGCCGGAGCCTGTGACAGTTTCGGCATGGGCAGAGAAACACTGGTGCAGGGGCTTGATGATGCCTTCAACTATGCGGAGCTTGTCCGTATCGAACATGGTGACCGCATCACGATCGATCTCGGGCTTGTCTCCAAACCTGTCCTGATCAGACACCGGGAATCGGAGACGGAGCGCAATGATCTCGAACGGAAGGCTCTGGGCTTCTGTCTTGGTACACATCCGGCTGTACGCAGGCGCAGAGAACTGGAACTGAACGTGGAACCGCTGGCCAGAGTCACTGAACGTGTGGGTGTGGTCAGCAGTTTCGGACAGATTGAAAGAGTGCACCAGCACCGCACGAAAAAGGGTGATATGATGGCTTTCCTGCATATCTCGGATGAAACCGGAGAAATGGACGTGATGATGATGCCGAATCTGTACAGTCAGTACGGCAATCTGCTGCAGAGAGGCAAATTCATCGTGTTCCGTGGTAAAATATCTAATGACAGATCCTGCATACTCGACCATGTCAGGATCACGGACTGATGGGGGAGTTATGGCAAAGTTACTGGTCGTCGATGACGAAAAAAACATCCGGGAAGTTGTGCGTGAATATGCCCAGCTTAACGGTTATGAGGTGGATGAGGCAGCCAACGGTCTCGAAGCTCTGAATATGGCCGGAAGCACGGATTATGACTGTATCATTCTGGATATCATGATGCCGGTGCTGGATGGCTTTTCCGCATGTAAACAGATCAAGCAGATCAAACAGGTACCGATCATCATGTTAAGTGCCAGACAGGAAGAGTACGATAAACTGTTTGGTTTTGAACTTGGTGTAGATGACTATGTTGTCAAACCGTTCTCACCGAAAGAACTGATGGCAAGAGTCAAGGTCGTTCTCGACAGAGCGCCCAAGGCAACCCGGAATATTCTGCAGTTTGACGGTCTTGTGATCGATGTGCAGGGACGTTCTGTTACCGTAGACGGAGAGAAGGCCAACCTGACACCGAAGGAGATCGATCTGTTACTGTATCTGACCGCCCACCGGGGCATTGCCTTATCCCGTACCAAACTGCTTGAAGAAGTCTGGAATTATGACTATTTCGGTGATGACCGCACCGTTGATTCGCATATTAAAATGCTCAGACATAATCTGGGTAAATACAGAGATTTTATCGTTACCGTAAGAGGTATGGGGTATAAGTTTGAAGCTTGACAGACACGGCATCAGATTTCAGATATGGTTCTTTTATCTGCTGTTTGCGGTATTGATCGTATTACTGCTGGGTGTTCTGCAGTTTTCACTGATCAAGCCTTATTACCGGAATAATCAGATCAGAACCGTCAGAGAAGTATCCGCAGAGATAAAGCGTTTTATTATTGACGAAAACAGCAATCCCGAAAGTATATCCAAGGCCACGCAGATCACCGTGGATAATAACGTATGCGTCAATATTATCAATGACAGCGGCAGGGTCGTCTATGAGGCAGACAGTCTCGGCTCCGGCTGTGTTTTCCATGCGTCTGTGAAGGATATCGAAAACAGTCCTGTAGCCATGAATGACGGCAGAGCCATGCGTGAGTATCTGCTTGCCAACAGTAATGAGATCAGTATTAACCTGAATAATGAACGCTCCCGGCAGGAGATGGTCGTCTACGGACAGACGATCAGGGCAAATCTCGGGAACTTCTATATCTTTGTCAATTCTCCGCTGGAACCGATGGATTCTATCGTTGAGTTCTTCTCCCAGCAGTATCTGCTGTATACCGTGATCGTTGTTGTGATTGCCTCGGTGGTATCTTTCCTGATCTCAAGGTCGCTTTCCGAACCGATCGTACGCATGCAGAAAGAGGCAGAGAAGCTGACACACGCGGATTATTCGGCAGCCTTTAACGGCGGTGCTTATACGGAGACGAAGGAACTGGCAGCTACCCTGAACGGCGCTACCGATAAACTGGCCCAGATCGATGAGCTGCGCAAGGATCTGATCGCCAATGTTTCCCACGATATCAAGACACCGCTGACCAGTATCAAGGCATATGCCGAAATGATCAAGGATATCTCCGGCGATATCCCGGCAAAGCGTGAGGAACACCTGGATGTGATCATCAGTGAAGCAAATTATCTGAATCAGCTGGTCAGCGATATGAGCGAACTGTCAAAGATGCAGTCGGGCAACTATACGCTGCATGCGGCCAACTTTGATCTGGCGATGAAGATCCGGGATATTATCCGGAATAACATGGTGCTGATCGATGAGGCAGGACTGCGTGTGGAGACGCATCTGCCCGATCTTCTCACGGTATATGCCGATGAGACAAAGATCGCTCAGGTCATCTATAACTTCCTGTCCAATGCGATCAAGCATTCACCGGAAGGAACGGTGATCGAGGTGACAGCGTACCGCAAGAATGATGAGGAAACGGTCAGGGTAGAGGTGCGTGACCACGGTGAGGGTATTTCGGAAGCAGACCTGCCGAATATCTGGGACCGCTATCAGAAGTCAAGCCGCAGCTTCTCCCGCAGTATTACCAGTACGGGACTTGGTCTTGCGATCGTCAAGGCGATCCTGGATACCCATCATGCCCGCTACGGTGTGGAAAGCAAGCTTGGTGAAGGCTCGATGTTCTGGTTTGAACTTGTGCAGCCTTCGGAAGTAGAGGATATCGAAGATGCCTGAGTATCTGCCGTTTACAGAGTATACGGTCATACAGCCTGCAGAACAGTACCACTTCAACAGTGATACTGTTTTACTTGGGCTCTTTCCCGTGATCAGACATAAGGACAGCGTGCTGGATATCGGCTGCGGTCAGGGGGCCTTACTGCTCTATGCATCATTACAGAAACCGGCATCACTGACGGGCATCGATCTGTATCCGGAAATCACTGAGACAGCCCGCAGGAATCTTGAAAAAAATCATGTACAAGCCGAGATCCATACGGTGCCCGTACAGGAATTTACGGGCGGTCCGTATGATGTGATCCTGTGCAATCCGCCGTACTTTACAACCGCAGAAGATACGCTGAAGAATGATAACCGGTATCTGCGCAGTGCCAGGCACGATGATCATCTGCCGATGGGAGATCTCTTTGCGGCAGTCAGGCGGCTGCTAAAGGATAAGGGGATCTTCAGCATGGTGCAGAAGGCGGAGAAACTGACAGCCTTGATCTACGAGGCAGAGAAACACGGACTGTATCCGTGTGTGATGCGGATCGCGTATGACAGGGAGGGCGGCAGTGCCAAGAGTGTGCTTCTTTCCTTTTCCAAAAGCAGGAAAAGAGAACTGAAGATCCTGTTCCCGGCATACCTGGATGACCGCAGTACATATCAGAGAAAGGACAGCAAATGAGCAGAGAACTATTGAACAGACTGCTTTGCACAGCTTCGGTAAGCGGCTGTGAGGAAGCGAATCAGCGTCATATTCTGGCAT
>CADBMY010000233.1 GCA_902795905.1 uncultured Erysipelotrichaceae bacterium | reverse complement strand
GGACTACGGACAGTTCCGCCAGCAGTACATCAGCTATGCGGAAGGCCTGAAAACACCCACAGACACCAAGGCACCGCGCTATACCGCTGCCCGCAAGCGATTCACCGACAGTATGAACAGATTTGCGGCGATCCTGTATACCGAAGAACAGTTCGTCAGTGATCACAACGACATGATCCCGGTCATGCATGACCTGACTGAACTTGCCTGTGATATCCGTCACCGCTTTATTGCCCTTAAACAGGAAGAAACATGCATGGACTTTACCGACATGGAGCGGTATGCCCTGCAGATTCTCGAAAAGAATGACGGTGCAGTATCGGCAGTATATCAGTCCATCCTGAAGGAAGTCATGGTCGATGAATTCCAGGATACCTCCGTACTGCAGAACCGGATCATTGAACTGATCGCTCCTGCTGATGCGATCTTCCGTGTCGGTGATGTCAAGCAGTCCATCTACCGCTTCCGTCAGGCCAAGCCGTCACTGATGCGCGATCTGATGAAAGACCCCTGCAACCGTGTCATCGTTCTGCCGCATAACTACCGTTCCAAGGAACCAATCGTCACCTTCAGCAATCTCCTGTTCCGGAATCTGATGAATGCCGAAGGTCTCAGCGATGCCTATACGGAGAACGATACCGTCTCTGTCGGTACCGATACCCAGAAGATTACCGATGACCCGGAGATCGAACTGCTGCTGGTGGATAAACCGGACAGTACCGAAGACTTCCGGGCAGCACAGGAAAAAGCCGAACTGATCGCCCGCAGGATCATTGAGCTTCATGAACAGGGTGTCAGCTACGGTGATATATGTATCCTGGTGCGTGCACACAATGACAAGCTGCCGATCCGTGCCGTCTTTGACCGTCATAACATCCCGTTTGACATCGATGTCCGTGCCGGCTTCTTCAACTCCCTGCTGTGTATCACGATCACTGCCCTGCTGCGCTGTGTGCTGGATCCCTCCGACGAGCTGTCACTGACCGCCGTTCTGACCTCACCGCTGTTTGCGGTAAGCGATGAAGAACTGGCACAGATGAAACTGAAGTACGGCAGTATCCACACCGGTGTCCGCAAAGCATATCCGAAGATCCTGGAAACACTGAAGAGCTTCCGGGAGACCGAACGCTGTCATGGTGTTCCCGCCATGCTGGATGTTCTGGCAGATACCAACAGTTTCTACGTCAGACTCACGGACCGGGATAAGGCCAACTTTGACTTCCTGTATGACAGGATCATCGGCATGCAGACAGACAGTATCTACGATATCCTGACGATGATGGAAGAAGGAGAAGATGAAAACTCCAGTGAAGCTATCTCCCACAGTAAGGACCAGGCAGTCGTCAGTGTCACTACGATCCACCAGTCCAAAGGTCTGCAGTATCCGATCGTCTTCCTGTGGGGCACTTCCACAGCTTCTGCCAGAGATGCCTCAGCCCCTGCAGTGATCGATGATACGCTCGGCATCGGTATCAGACACGTAGATCTTGAGCGTCATACGGTCAGACAGACGATGACACGCCTGGCTGTGGAATACACCGTACGTCTGGAAGAAGCTGAAGAATACAGCCGTCTGCTGTACGTAGCCCTGACAAGACCGGAGAAAAAGCTGTATATCGTCGATGTATGCAAGAAAGATGAAGACCTCTACAGAGAAAATGTACCGTTATCTCTGGTCTACAGTATGCCGGGTATCACCGGACTGATCCGTGCCGGGATCACCGATACGCCGGGGATCTTCCGTACCGTGCATCTTTCTCCTGACAGGGCAAAGGACCTCGAAGAGATCACGCACAGCTATGCCAAAGCCCTGCCTGTCTTCCGCCGTCAGGTCAGACAGTATGCACCGATCAAAAGGCCGAGCGAGACGGAGATCACTCTCCTGCCTGCCCTCAGCCGTACAAAGGGCGGCACCGACTACGGCACACGCATGCACGAACTGCTTGAACAGATGCCTGCAGGCGGCTTCCGTGACAGCGAGATCGAAGCTCTTGAACTCACTGCCAATGAGAAGAAACATATCTCTGCCTTTGTCCATTCGGATATCTATGCCCGCATCAAAGCCATGCAGGAATACCACGAATATCCGTTCTTTGTGACAGATCAAAGCACCGGTGACAGTATTCTCGGTACGATCGACTGTCTGGGTATCTCCGACAGCGAAGTTATCCTGATCGACTACAAGACCGATAATGTATCCCCGTCAGAGATCATATCCCGCTACAGTGATCAGCTGAATACCTACCGGCAAGCGCTGCAGATCCTGCACCCGGATAAACGGATATCCGTGTATGCCTACAGTCTGCACAACGATACCGTGATAGAAATAAAGAAGTGACGATGTCACTTCTTTTATTCATCCCTGTATTGTTTTAAGAACTCCCTGACAGATCTTGTCATCTCCCTGGCAAATCCGGAATCATACTTACGGTTATGGAAAGCTTTGATCCAGCTGTTGTATGTCTCCTCTGTACAGTTCTTCACCAGCATCGCCTTGAGTTCCTCTTCACCCATCCGGTGATAGGTATTCTCATGGACGATGTACTGCATCTGACAGCGTTTCGGCTTGACCCTCTCCTTCTGCTGTTCGGTCGGATACCCGAATACCAGCATGGCAGCCGGGAACACATACTCCGGCAGACCCAGGATCTCTCTCTGCGTCTCGGCATTCTCCATGATATCACCGATATAGCAGGAACCAATGCCCAGGGATTCCGCTGCTGTCACCGCGTTCTGGGCTGCGATCATAGCATCATCCACAGCCAGCAGAAGATCTCCCTCCCCCGGCTTTCTGGCTTCGCATCCGGCATACCGGTATGCCTCATACCACTTCAGGCAGTCCGCGCAGAAAACCAGAACCAGTTTAGCCTGGGCGATAAATGACTGATGATCACAGGACTCTGACAGTCTCTCTTTCAGCTGCTGATCACTGACACGGATGATCGTATACAGCTGCTGGTTGCCTGCCGAAGGTGCCATCACGGCTGCCTTCAGGATCACCTGTACAGTCTCCTCGTCAATTTCCTGTTCCGTAAAAACTCTGACAGATTTGCGTTCATTCAGCTGTCTGATCACTTCGTTCATTGTGTTTCCTCCAATACGTATATGCCTGTTCAAGTGCCCATGCCTGCATCTGTGTAAACATGCCCGGCTTCAGTTCCTCAAGCGTGCCGAAGATCAGTGTATGATACGGCTCTGTCGCCTCCTGCACTTTTGCCAGCAGTTCACCGGCATAGTATGTCTGCACAGGATGGAACGGATAACCGTAATGCGGATGTATGCGGTATTCTTCAGCTGTACAGATCATATCCCCGATACGGACCGTATACCCGGCTTCTTCCAGACATTCACGCTGTATGCACTCATGATGCGTTTCACCGTCTTCTATACCGCCGCCAAGCAGAAAATGACCTGCCGGGGTATCGATGACCGCGATCTTTCCGTCACTGATCGGTATGATATAAGCCCCAAACCTGTCGGTATACGTCTTCTCTTCTCTTTCACCGAACACTTTATGCATAAACCCATTATATACAAAAAAACCGGAATCTCTTCCGGTTCGTTATCAGTATCCACCCTGGACTACTCTTTCTTCTTCGAAGTAATCCTTGGTATTCTCAGGCTGTTCGATATCAAGATCGTAGGTGACACCGTCTTCCAGTTTCTCATCCAGTACGAGTTCGAAATCGAGGATCCTGCCGTTGAAATAAGTATAGTTGTTGTAGTTGCCGTTATTGACAAGACCGTTGCCGCCGCCGAAGTACTCATATGCCTTCTCGGAGTCAATAACGAACTCGATCACACTTGCGTTCAGATTGGCACTGCATCCGTCTGTCGCATCAACTGCAGCCTTGGCATCGATCTTGACGACCGGCAGGATAATACCCGTATCCAGTACGATATAATACCGGGTACCGATCTCACCGAACTGGTAACCAAGCGCAACACCGATAAATCCATCTTCGTCATACAGGAAGCCGGTTGTGTCATCAACAGTCATATGCGTATGGATATGTCTGTACTGACGTGACTGCGGATCGGTGATCATGCGGTAGTCTTCATACGTCTTCGTACTGCTGGATGAGCAGGCACCGATCGACTTGGACTTGAACTCACGCTCGTAGTTCTTGAACGCAGTGATCGAAAAGTCTTCGGTCTTGAAGCCGGCACTGAATACCAGTGCAGCTGCCGCAATTACGGTTTTTACTATCTTATTTAACTTCATAGGGTAATTCCGATTCTACCACTACGCATGAAATAACGCAAGTTTTTGTGATACAGGACTATTTGGATGATTCTGCATCCATATTCTGCAGTAAAGTCATGCCGCAGTACTTCTCTGTATTCTTCTTCACCAGGAAGAGAATGACAAACTGCATGATGATATGTGCAGCTGTTCCGGCAAAACCAAGGATGATGCCTGTATCCGATTCGGCTGCATTTTCGCTTAACATCATCAGATTGTTTGATGTACATGCGTCATACAGCGTGTGAAGGAGGATCGGAATCAGGAACGCAAGGACATACTGCAGGAAGCGGGGCTTATCATTGATCTTGTTGTATTTGGCGATACCGAGATGTTTGGCCATGAGAATGCCGTAGCACATATGACCTGCAATTGTCAGCATTCTGATCCAAATGGCCTGCGCCTCCGTATCACCGTACAAAAATTCCTCGGGAAGTGTGAAGCCGATACCCACCGCAGCACCGATCAGTATATACTCATAAACATTTCTGATCTTCTTGCGGAAGAGGAAGATCGTGATGATCATGGCAGCGAACTTTGTCAGTTCTTCAGGTGCACCAGCCATGATAAACGCCATAAACATGGATTTGACAAACACGTGAGCTCCGCCTGAGCTGATTCCAAGCCAGTTGAGCAAAGCTGCGACGCCAATCAGCACATAGAAAGAAACAGACAGTGATGCCGCGCCAAGTCCGACCGGCACAAGTGCCTGAAGCCAGGATATCGGTGAAGGTGTTTC